>NZ_VMLI01000008.1:0-96831 GCF_013276625.1 Streptococcus sp. 9903
TTAGTTTGGGAATTTACCTGCTTTTTAATTTTCATTGAGTATTAGTTGCTAGAGCAAGACACTCGTAAAGCCTAGGTCACAGGTGAAGATAGGACTGAGGATTTGAAAAAATAGATATGTAGGAATAACCGTTAAGCCTCGTTCTTAGCGGTTATTTATATTGTTTAATAGCGCTGATATTTCATCAATGATGTTTGACTTTGTGATGCTGCTAGTGCTTTAAGTTGATTGCTACTATTTTTGATGGTGTGAATGTTCTGATAATATACCCCAGATAACTACGAAAGTTTTGGACTCTATATTTTTAATGCGTGTTAAAAAATAAATTAACGCATGTTAATTTTTCTTGACTTAAATTTTTTAAATGATATACTATTTTTATGGAGAGCTAACAATTATATATAAATGTACTACTCTATTTCCTAGATAATACTTAGTAAAACTTTTTATAACAAAGGCTAGCAAAGTTAAAGTTTTCTATCTATTGGAAGTTAAATAAATATGTAAGGAATTAAAATGAAAAAAAGTACAGTATTGTCATTAACCACAGCTGCAGTTATTTTAGCAGCCTATGCCCCTAATGAGGTAGTCTTAGCAGACACATCTAACTCTGAAGATGCTTTAAATATATCTGATAAAGAAGAAGTAGTAGTAGATAAGGAAACAGAAAATAAAGAGAAACATGAAGATATTCATAATGCTATAGAAACTTCAAAGGATACTGAAGAAAAGAAAACAACAATTATTGAGGAAAAAGAAGTTGTTAGTAAAGAATCTGTGATAGATAACAAAACTAGCAATGAAGAAGAAAAAATCAAAGAAGATT
The DNA here is from genome assembly GCF_013276625.1 of Streptococcus sp. 9903. Classification (NCBI taxonomy): domain Bacteria; kingdom Bacillati; phylum Bacillota; class Bacilli; order Lactobacillales; family Streptococcaceae; genus Streptococcus; species Streptococcus sp. 9903. Next base: position 827 of record NZ_VMLI01000008.1, read on the forward strand.
CCAATCAATCCAAAGAAGATAAAGCGGACTCGTCTGCAAGTAAAGACCCAGAAAGTCCCAAAAAAGAGGATAAACTTGTCTATATTGCTGAATTTAAAGATAAAGAATCTGGAGAAAAAGCAATCAAGGAATTATCCAATCTTAAGGATACAAACGTTTTATATACCTATAATACGATTTTTAATGGTGTTTCAATAGAAACAACTCCAGATAATCTGGATAAAATTAAACTAATAGAAGGTATTTCATCGGTTGAACGGTCACAAAAACTCCAACCCATGATGAATCATGCCCGAAAGGAAATTGGAGTTGAGGAGGCTATCGATTACCTAAAGGCCATTAATGCTCAATTTGGGAAAAACTTTGATGGTAGAGGTATGGTCATTTCAAATATCGATACCGGGACAGATTATAGGCATAAGGCCATGAGGATTGATGATGATGCCAAAGACTCAATGAGATTTAAAAAAGAAGACTTAAAAGGTACTGATAAAAATTTCTGGTTGAGTGATAAGATTCCTCATGCTTTCAATTATTATAATGGTGGTAAAATAACTGTAGAAAAAGCTGATGATGGAAGTGATTATTTTGATCCACATGGAATGCATATTGCAGGGATTCTTGCGGGAAATGATACTGAAAAAGACATCAAGAACTTTAATGGAATAGATGGAATTGCTCCTAATGCACAGATCTTCTCTTATAAAATGTACTCTGACGCAGGATCTGGGTTCGCAGGGGATGAAACAATGTTTCATGCTATTGAAGATTCCATCAAACACAACGTTGATGTTGTTTCTGTATCATCTGGTTTTACAGGAACAGGTCTTGTAGGTGAGAAATATTGGCAAGCTATTAGAGCATTAAGAAAAGCAGGCATTCCAATGGTTGTCGCTACGGGTAACTATGCGACTTCTGCTTCAAGTTCTTCTTGGGATTTAGTGGCAAATAATCATCTGAAAATGACCGACACTGGAAATGTAACGCGAACAGCAGCACATGAAGATGCGATAGCGGTTGCATCTGCTAAAAATCAAACAGTTGAATTTGATAAAGTTAAGATTGGAGGAAAAAGTTTTAAATACAGAAATATAGGAGCCTTTTTCGATAAGAATAAAATCACAACAAATGAAGATGGTTCAAAAGCTCCTGATAAATTGAAATTTGTATATATAGGCAAGGGCCAAGACCAAGAGTTGATAGGTTTGAATCTTAAGGGCAAAATTGCAGTAATGGATAGAATTTATACAAAGGATTTAAAAGATGCTTTTAAAAGAGCAACGAATAAGGGTGCACGCGCCATTATGGTTGTAAATACTGTCAATTACTACAATAGAGATAATTGGACAGAGCTTCCAGCTATGGGATATGAAGCGGATGAAGCTACTAAAAGTCAAGTGTTTTCAATTTCAGGAGATGATGGTGTAAAGCTATGGAACATGATTAATCCTGATAAAAAAACTGAAGTCAAAAGAAATAATAAAGAAGATTTTAAAGATAAGTTGGAGCAATACTATCCAATTGATATGGAAAGTTTTAATTCCAACAAACCGAATGTAGGTGACGAAAAAGAGATTGACTTTAAGTTTGCACCTGACACAGACAAAGAACTCTATAAAGAAGATATCATCGTTCCAGCAGGATCCACATCTTGGGGGCCAAGAGTAGATTTACTTTTAAAACCCGATGTTTCAGCACCTGGTAAAAACATTAAATCTACTCTCAATGTCATTAATGGGAAATCAACTTATGGCTATATGTCAGGAACTAGTATGGCAACTCCAATCGTAGCAGCTTCTACTGTTTTGATTAGACCGAAGTTAAAGGAAATGCTTGAAAGACCTGTATTGAAAAATCTTGAGGGAGATGACAAAATAGACCTTACAAGTCTTACAAAAATTGCTTTACAAAATACTGCGCGACCTATGATGGACGCAACGTCTTGGAAAGAAAAAAGCCAATACTTTGCATCACCTAGACAACAGGGAGCGGGGCTAATTAATGTTGCCAATGCTTTGAGAAATGAAGTTGTAGCGACTTTCAAAAACAAGGATTCTAAAGGTTTGGTAAACTCTTATGGTTCTATTTCTCTTAAAGAAATAAAAGGAGAAGAAAAATATTTTACAGTTAAGCTTCACAATACATCAGACAGACCTTTAACCTTTAAAGTTTCAGCATCAGCGATAACTACAGATTCTCTAACTGACAGATTAAAACTGGATGAAACATATAAAGATGAAAAATCTCCAGATGGGAAGCAAATTGTTCCAGAAATCCATCCAGAAAAAATCAAAGGAGCAAATATCACATTTGAGCATGATACTTTCACTATAGGCGCAAATTCTAGCTTTGATTTGAATGCGGTTATAAATGTTGGAGAGGCTAAAGACAAAAATAAATTTGTAGAATCATTTATTCATTTTGAGTCAGTGGAAGAAATGGAAGCTCTAAACTCTAACGGGAAGAAAATAAACTTCCAACCTTCTTTGTCGATGCCTCTAATGGGATTTGCTGGGAATTGGAACCACGAACCAATCCTTGATAAATGGGCTTGGGAAGAAGGATCAAAATCAAAAACAATGGAAGGTTATGATGATGATGGTAAACCGAAAATTCCTGGAACCTTGAACAAGGGTATTGGTGGAGAACATGGTATAGATAAATTTAATCCAGCAGCTATTATTCAAAACAGAAAAGATAAAAATATTACATCACTAGACCAAGACCCAGACTTATTTGCCTTTAACAACCAAGGTATTCATGCAGAATCCACTAGTGGATCTAATGTTGCTAGGGTATATCCACTTGACTCAAAGGGAGAACCACAAAGTGTTTCACTAGAAAGAGGATTAACACCTTCTCCACTTGTATTAAGAAGTGCAGAAGAAGGATTGATTTCAATAGTAAATATAAATAAAGAGGGAGAAAATCAAAGAGACTTAAAAGTCATTTCGAGAGAACACTTTATTAGAGGAATTTTAAATTCTAAAAGCAATGATGCAAAGGGAATCAAATCATCTAAACTAAAAGTTTGGGGTGACTTGAAGTGGGATGGGCTCATCTATAATCCTAGAGGTAGAGAAGAAAATGCACCAGAAAGTAAGGATAATCAAGATCCTGCTACTAGGATAAGAGGTCAATTTGAACCGATTGCGGAAGGTCAATATTTCTATAAATTCAAATATAGATTAACCAAGGATTATCCATGGCAGGTTTCTTATATACCAGTAAAAATTGATAATACAGCTCCAAGAATTATTTCAATTGATTTTTCTAATCCAGATAAAATTAAATTGATTGCAAAAGATACCTACCACAAGGTAAAGGATGAGTACAAACACGAAACCTTGTTTGCTAGAGACCAAAAAGAACATCCTGAGAAATTTGAAGAAGTAGCCAACGAAGTATGGTATGCAGGTGCAGCTCTTGTCGATAAGTATGGAGATGTTGAGAAAAATCTTGATGTAACTTACGCCGGAGAGGGTGAAGGAAGAAATAGAAAACTTGACAAAGACGGAAATACCATCTACGAAATTAGCGGAGCAGGAAATTTAAGAGGAAAAATCATCGAAGTAATCGCCCTAGATGGCGCAAGCAACTTTACCAAAATCCATAGAATTAAATTTGCTGATAAGGCTGACAAAAATGGAATGATTTCTTATTACCTAGTAGATCCTGACAAAGATGCTTCTTCTTACAAAAAACTAGGGGAAATTTCTGAAGATAAACTTAAAAATGCCCAAAGTCCAGAAGCCTCAAATAACGTAGAAGAAAAGAAAGAGACTGTTGAAGAAAAACCTATAGAGGGACCTTCAACTCTAGAGTTAGACAAAGAAATCTCTACTGTAAGAAACTTTGAAAATAAAGACCTAAAGAAACTAATTAAAAAGAAATATAAGGAAGAAGAAGACTTTGTAAATGGCGGAAAAAGAAAAGTAGAGCTTGATTATCAATATGATACTAAGGGAAATATAACTGCCTATGTGGATGGAAGTGCTCTAGAATATGAGACTGAGAAACTTGATGATGTTAAATCAAAGCTTGGTGGTGTATTAAGCCCATCAAAGGATGGACATTTTGAAATTCTTGGAAAAGTAAGTAATGTATCCAAAAATGCTAAGGCTTACTATGGCAATGGCTTCAAATTAATAGAAATTAAGGCAAGTAAATACGACCCACAAACTAAAACTCTAACCTTTGACTTATTTGCAAATACAAATGATGTAGTCGATGGTCTATCCTTTACGGGTGATATGAATATCCTTGTAAAAGATAAGGGTAAAACAAAAGCTAAAACTAAAATTAGAATGCCTGAAAAAAATAGGGAAACTAAAACAGAATATCCCTATGCATCAAGTTATGGGAATGTAATAGAATTAGGAGAAGGTGATCTTTCAAAAAACAAACCAAACAATTTAACTGAAATGGAATCTGGTAAAATCTATTCTGATTCAGAAAAACAACAATATCTATTAAAGGATAATATCATTCTGAGAAAAGGCTATGCACTAAAAGTGACTACCTATAATCCTGGAAAAACGGATATGTTAGAAGGAAATGGAGTCTATAGCAATGAAGATATAGCAAAAATACAAAAGGCCAATCCTAATCTAAGAGTCCTTTCAGAAAAAATAATTTATGCTGATAGTAGAAATGTTAAAGATGGAAGAAGCACTCAATCAGTATTAATGTCGGCTTTGGATGGCTTTAACATTGTAAGATATCAAGTGTTTACCTTTAACATGAATGATAAAGGGGAGGCAATCGATAAAGATGGAAATCTTGTGACAGATTCCTCTAAACTTGTATTATTTGGTAAAGATAATAAAGAGTATCATGGGGAGGAATATTCTAATGTAGAAGCTATAAAAGAAGATGGCTCCATGTTATTTATTGATACCAAACCAGTAAACCTTTCAATGGATAAGAACTACTTTAATCCATCTAAATCTAATAAAATTTATGTACGAAATCCAGAATTTTATTTAAGAGGTAAGATTTCTGATAAGGGTGGTTTTAACTGGGAATTGAGAGTTAATGAATCGGTTGTAGATAATTATTTAATCTACGGAGATTTACACATTGATAACACTAGAGATTTTAACGTTAAGCTTAATGTTAAAGACGGTGACATCATGGACTGGGGGATGAAAGATTATAAAGCAAACGGATTTCCAGATAAGGTAACAGATATGGATGGAAATGTTTATCTTCAAACTGGCTATAGCAATTTGAATGCGAAAGCGGTTGGAGTACACTATCAATTTTTATATGATAATGTTAAACCAGAAGTAAACATTGATCCCAAGGGAAATACAAGTATCGAATATGCTGATGGAAAATCTGTAGTCTTTAACATCAATGATAAAAGAGATAATGGATTCAATGGTGAGATTCAAGACAAACATATTTATGTAAATGGAAAAGAATATAAATCATTTGATGATATTAAACAACTAACAGATAAGACACTAAATATTAAGATTCTTGTAAAAGATTTCGCAAGAAATACAACCGTAAAAGAATTCATTTTAAACAAAGATACGGGAGAGGTAAGAGAACTAAAACCTCATAGGGTAACTGTGACCATTCAAAATGGAAAAGAAATGAGTTCAACGATAGTGTCGGAAGAAGATTTCATTTTACCTGTCTATGAGGGTGAATTAGAAAAAGGCTATCAATTTGATGGTTGGGAAATTGCTGGTTTCGAAGGGAAAAAAGATGCTGGCTATGTTCTTAATTTATCAAAAGATACCTTTATAAAACCTGTATTCAAGAAAATAGAGGAGAAAAAGGAGGAAGAAAATAAACCTACTTTTGATGTATCCAAAAAGAAAAATAAGGTGCAAGTAAATCATAATCAATTAGATGAAAGTCACAGAAAAGAGGATTTACAAAGGGAAAATCATTCCCATAAATCTGATTCAACTGAAGGTGTCAAAGCTACAGTTCCTGTACAAGTAAATCATAATCAATTAGATGAAAGTCACAGAAAAGAGGATTTCCAAAGAGAAAATCATTCACACAAATCTGATTCAACTGAGGGTGTCACAGCTACAGTTCCTGTACAAGTAAATTATAGTCAATTAGATGAAAGTCAAAGATCTGATTTAACTAAGGATGTCAAAGCTACAGTTCCTGGTAGAAATGATAAAAACTTTGAAAATAAGACTGAAGTTTATCCTAATGAACCAGAGAACATAGCCAATAAAGACACCAATATCGATAGCAAATTAACTACTAACAATCTTAATAAGTCACCAAAAACCGGAACAGTTAGCGGAGTCTTTACATTATTCGTTGCTGGAATACTGTTTACCGTAGGCACATTTCTTGGATTAAAGAAAAAAGATTAAGATGAAGACAAAAGCTATAGATGAAAAAATGGTTTATGTACTGAGATAGTGTGATGATGAAACAGTTTTGTGAAAATAGCCATTTATAACTCAATTATTTAGTTTACTTTACTATTGATACTCTTTTTGGATTTATTAATAGACTTAGTTTCGACAACTAATGAATTGATTGAAAGGGTTAGTATTGACAATATTGGTCACATTGATTAGAAAATAGAGTCTATCAAAATTTAAAGGCTAATAGAGGTGATGAGATAATTTCAAGGAATTAAGTAGCGTTTGGTTGCTTAATTCCTTTTTATTTGGAAGGAAGTTTTTCACCTGCTTCCTTATTTTATCGCCATTATTTAACCACTTATACCGGTATAGAGACCAGATAGGCAAAAGACCTTGTTCTTGAAACTGACCTCTGTTATAATGATTTTTGTAAGGAACAGGAGGCGTCACTATCAGATAACTCAAGTTCCTAAAAAAGAAATCGGAGATAAAGAAATGAAAAAATTATTGGGGATTGTATTTTTAGTAGCAGCAGCGACAGTAGTGTATTTTGGTTCTGTTGGCTGGCCAAGTTTGGACATTAACCTTTGGTCATTGATTCCGGTAGGCTTGTTCCTATTTTTCACTCTAGAGAATCTTTTGAAAAAAGACTACAAGGCTAGTCTGATGTGTTTGATTATTGCCTTTATCATCGCAAATGCAATTTTGGACCTGTTGCCAATTTCAAGTGGCTTGGTGATTGGAGCAGGTGTGCTGGCCTGTGTAGGTATTGGTTACCTCCTTCCTGATAAAGAAGGAAAATAATACTCTTCGAAAATCTCTTCAAACCACGTCAGCTTCGCCTTGCCGTATATATGGTTACTGACTTCGTNNCAAAGCAGTGCTTTGAGCAGCCTGCGGCTAGCTTCCTAGTTTGCTCTTTGATTTTCATTGAGTATAAGAATTATTAAAAAAGATATAAAGAAAAAACACTTCAATCATTGTATTTTAGTTTGATTGAGGTGTTTTCGATTTAGTTTTTTATTTCTGAGCCATCAATTCAACAATCATCTCGATATACATGACAAGGGTTAATAAGAATCCTGCACGCCAGAAGAATTTGATGAATTTAGGATAGTAAAAGCTACGTTTTTTCAAAAGGAAGAAAAAAACGAGAATAATGGCTAGAAGTGAGAGGGCTAGTCCCAGTCTAGGGAGAAAATTATGGGTAAAGGTTTTAGCTGTAATCAAGTAATACTCAAATACCAAAACTGGAAAAGCCAAATCCGCAAAGTTTCGTCCTAGTTTTTTTAATCTAAAAAGTTTGGTTATGATAATGCAGACGACTAAGGTCAGTATCAATAATAAAATAGATGCTAATTTCATTAAAATCATACCCATATTGTATCATAAAAAATCGCTAATGGAAACGAGAAACAGAGGAATTTATAGGAAAGTCAGGCTTTTGAGATTGTGGGTGTTTTTTGTTATAATGAAGGTTATGAAATCTTATAATACCTTGAATGATTATTATCGAAAACTCTTTGGAGAAAAGACTTTTAAAGTCCCTATTGATGCGGGGTTTGACTGTCCCAATCGTGATGGAACTGTGGCTCATGGAGGCTGTACTTTTTGTACGGTTTCAGGTTCTGGAGATGCTATTGTAGCACCGGATGCGCCTATCCGTGAGCAATTTTATAAGGAAATTGACTTTATGCATCATAAGTGGCCGGATGTGCAGAAGTATCTGGTTTATTTTCAAAATTTTACCAACACCCATGAAAAGGTGGAAGTCATCCGAGAGCGCTATGAGCAGGCTATCAATGAGCCAGGTGTAGTAGGAATCAATATCGGAACACGGCCAGACTGTTTACCCGATGAAACCATCGAATATTTGGCTGAGTTATCGGAGCGCATGCATGTGACGGTAGAATTGGGCTTGCAGACCACTTATGAAACAACCTCTGACCTGATTAACCGTGCCCACTCCTATGAGTTGTACGTGGAAACGGTCAAGCGTTTGAGAAAGTATCCTAAGATTGAGATTGTTTCTCATTTGATCAATGGATTGCCTGGTGAAACCCATGAGATGATGATTGAAAATGTCCGCCGTTGTGTCACCGATAACGATATTCAAGGGATTAAACTTCATTTGCTCCATCTTATGACAAATACTCGTATGCAACGAGATTACCACGAAGGACGCTTACAGTTGATGAGTCAGGACGAATATGTCAAGGTCATCTGCGACCAATTGGAAATCATTCCCAAACATATTGTCATCCATCGAATCACAGGAGATGCACCTAGAGATATGCTGATTGGCCCTATGTGGAGCCTCAATAAATGGGAAGTCCTCAACAGCATTGAGATGGAGATGCGACGTCGTGGAAGCGTTCAAGGATGCAAGGCTGTAAAACAGGAGTTTGAAAATGAAAAGACCACTTGAGATGGCACATGATTTTTTGTCTGAGGTAGTGACAAAAGAGGATATCGTAGTGGATGCGACCATGGGAAATGGTCATGACACGCTTTTTCTAGCCAAGCTAGCTAAGCAAGTCTATGCTTTTGATATTCAGGAGCAAGCCTTGGAAAAGACCCTAGAGCGTTTGGAGCAGGCTGGTTACACAAATGCCCAGTTAATCTTGCAAGGTCATGAGACATTGGATCAGTTTGTGACAGAAGCCAAGGCAGGGATTTTTAATCTGGGCTATTTGCCGTCAGCTGATAAGTCTGTCATTACCCAACCTCAGACAACGATTGAAGCATTAGAAAAGCTGTGTAGCTTACTTGTCAAAGGGGGACGGATTGCTATTATGATCTACTATGGTCATGAAGGAGGCGACCTCGAGAAAGATGCTGTCTTGGATTTTGTTAGCCAGTTGAACCAACAAGAGTATACAGCTACTATTTACCGAACTTTAAACCAAGTCAACAATCCACCATTTTTAGTAATGATTGAAAAATTAGAGAGATATAGACATGGATAAACAATACCTACGTGAAAAGCTGGATGCCATGCGCCAGAATTTTGTTGAATCAACCCACCACGAACGAGCGGTGGGTGTGTTAGACCAAGCGCATATGAGCAAAAAAATGCTTAAAATCAAGAAAAAATTAGTTGCTCTTGAAATGGAACGGTGCCAGAGAAAAATTGAGCACAAAGACTGTTCCAAGATTGACCAAAAAATCAAAGAGCAGAAGGAGATTTTTGAATCTTGTTGTAAAAAAGATTAAGGAGGACGTGCGTGGAATTACTGATTTACCTCATCCTATTTTTACTGGTCTTGATTGTCTCAAGTACAACCAATAAGCTCCTGCCCTTTTTGCCTCTCCCTTTGGTGCAAATTCTTTTGGGAATTGTGATTGGTCTCTTTTTACCCAATACCGACTTTCACCTCAATACAGAGTTGTTTTTGGCACTGGTTATTGGGCCCTTGCTTTTCCGAGAGTCGGAAGAAGCGGATATTACGGCTATTTTAAAACACTGGCGAATCATTATCTATCTCATATTTCCAGTGATTTTTATCTCGACCCTGAGTTTGGGTGGCTTGGCCCATCTTCTTTGGTTCAGTCTTCCCTTGGCGGCTTGCTTGGCTGTTGGGGCGGCACTTGGCCCTACGGATTTGGTGGCCTTTGCCTCTCTTTCGGAGCGCTTTAGCTTTCCAAAGCGCGTGTCTAATATCCTTAAGGGTGAAGGACTCTTGAATGATGCATCTGGTTTGGTGGCCTTTCAGGTAGCTTTGACAGCTTGGACAACAGGAGCCTTTTCCCTTGGGCAAGCTAGTAGTTCGCTCATCTTTTCAATCCTAGGTGGTTTTTTGATTGGCTTTTTAACAGCCATGACCAACCGTTTCCTCCATAGTTTCTTGCTAAGTGTGAGAGCAACGGATATTGCTAGTGAGCTCCTTCTGGAATTGAGTTTGCCCCTGGTAACCTTCTTCCTGGCAGAAGAAGTACACGTTTCTGGGATTATTGCCGTTGTAGTTGCTGGGATTTTAAAGGCAAGTCGCTTCAAGAAAATCACGCTCCTCGAAGCCCAAGTGGATACGGTGACCGAGACGGTCTGGCACACAGTGAACTTTATGCTCAACGGTTCTGTCTTTGTGATTTTAGGGATGGAGTTGGAAATGATAGCAGAGCCTATCTTGACCAATCCAATCTATAATCCTCTACTCTTGCTGCTATCTCTTATAGCCCTTACCTTTGTCCTCTTTGCCATTCGTTTTGTCATGATCTATGGCTATTATGCCTATAGGACTAGACGTCTCAAGAAAAAGCTAAATAAGTATATGAAGGATATGCTTCTCTTGACTTTTTCAGGTGTTAAGGGAACGGTGTCAATTGCTACGATTCTTCTGATACCGAGTGATTTAGAGCAGGAATATCCCCTCTTACTTTTCCTTGTCGCAGGGGTGACGCTTGTCAGCTTTTTAACAGGTCTCTTGGTCTTGCCTCATCTTTCTGATGAAGAGGAAGAAAGCAAGGACTATCTCATGCATATCGCTATTTTGAATGAAGTAACGATAGAGTTGGAAAAAGAGTTGGAAGGCACTAGAAATAAACTTCCCCTCTATGCAGCCATTGACAATTACCATGGACGTATTGAAAATCTCATCCTGAGTCAAGAAAATAAGGGGGCTCAAGAAGACTGGGCTGCTTTGAAACTCTTGATTCTTAGTATTGAAAGTGATGGATTGGAACAGGCCTATGAAGAGGGGAACATTAGCAATCGTGCTTACCGAGTTTACCAACGTTATCTGAAAAACATAGAACGAGGAATCAATCGTAAGTTTGCGTCAAGACTGACCTATTATTTTCTTGTTTCCTTGAGGATTTTACGTTTTCTCCTGCATGAAGTTTTTACTCTCGGAAAGACCTTCCGTAGCTGGAAGGACAAGGAGCAAAGCCGTCTCCGTGCTCTTGATTATGACCAAATAGCAGAGCTCTATCTTGCTAATACAGAGATGATTATTGAAAGTTTGGAAAACCTGAAGGGAGTCTATAGACGCTCTTTGATTAGTTTTATGCAGGAGTCTCGTCTTCGTGAAACAGCTATTATCAGCAGTGGTGCCTTTGTCGAACGGGTTATCAATCGCGTCAAGCCCAACAATATCGATGAAATGCTGAGAGGATATTATCTGGAGCGCAAGTTGATTTTCGAATACGAAGAAAAACGATTGATTACGACCAAGTATGCCAAGAAGTTACGACAAAATGTCAATAACTTAGAGAACTATTCTCTGAAGGAAGCTGCCAATACCCTGCCTTATGATATGGTGGAATTAGTAAGAAGAAATTAGTTAATACTCTTCGAAAGTCTCTTCAAACCACGTCAGCGTCGCCTTACCGTAGGTATGACTTCGTCAGTTTCATCTACAACCTCAAAGCAGGGCTTTGAGCAACCTGCGACTAGCTTCCTAGTTTGCTCTTTGATTTTCATTGAGTATAAGATTATAAGTGAAGGAGTGTGACATGAAAAAATGCTGGAAAGAGCTGACAGACAAGCCTTTAGTAAAAGCTTTTTTGCATTATTATCAAGCATCAGATAGTGAGTTGACCAGTGTCGCGGTAGCCTACTATTGGTTGATTTCGATTTTTCCCCTGCTTTTGGTGGTGGTCAATATCCTGCCTTATTTTCAGATTCCTGTGGGAGAATTTCTGGGCTTTATGAAAGACGTCCTGCCCCCAAGCCTCTATGAAGGTGTGGAAAAAATAGCCAGAGAAGTCTTGACGCAACCTTCAACAGGTTTATTGAGTTTTTCTGTCTTATCGGCTCTATGGAGTTTTTCAAAATCTATGAATTTCTTGCAAAAAGCTTTTAACAAGGCTTATGGCGTCGAAAAGAGTCGTGGACTTATTTCCCATCAGATGGTGAGTCTCCTAGTCAGTTTTGGATTGCAGCTCCTCTTTGCGTTTGCCTTGTTTTTGAGCTTATTTGGGCAGATGATTTTGGATTTACTTGCTCATTATTGGACAAAAGATGGCATTATCTATCAGGCTTTACAAGGGTTGGCAGGTCCTCTGACTTACGCCCTCCTCTTTGCTATCTTGGTTATGCTTTATTATTTTCTTCCCAATCTATCTAACAGGAAAATTAGCTATACCCTACCAGGAAGTGCCTTTGTTCTCTTAGTGATTCTAGGTTTACTAACTCTGTTCTCTAGTTATCTCAATTACTATGTCCATCATTTAGTGGACGTCCGAATTTTAGGTTCCGTTCTTCTTGTTGTTATGATGTTTTGGTTTATCTTGATTGCTAAAATTGTTATCCTAGGCGCGGTGATCAATGCCAGTATACAGAGTTTGAAAGATCCGAGCTTTAGAAAAGACTAACTATTTATCTATTACAAAAACGCACAGTATCGAGGCTTTATAGAACCTTGATACTATGCGCTTTTGTGCTTTGGCAGTTTTTGTATAGTTTTTGTCTAAGATTTCTAAATTATCTGATTAAATTCCTATTTTTCCCTATCATTGTCCCTGTTTTTTCGAAAATGGAAGGAGTATAATAAATCTATCAATAAAATGATAGGAGGAACTTTATGGGTCATATTTTCTTTTTTCTAAGTGTTTTTCTTGCTGGAATTCTTTCCTTCTTTTCTCCTTGTATCTTACCCTTGTTACCGGTCTATGCAGGGGTCTTGTTGGATGATAAGGATGGTGCTCAGACTTCTAGTGGCAAATTTTCAATCTCAGTTACTAGTTTATTGCGAACTCTGGCCTTTATAGCGGGGATTTCCTTTATTTTTATCTTACTAGGTTATGGAGCTGGTTTTTTAGGCGATTTGCTTTATGCTTCTTGGTTCCAATATGTGACGGGTGCGGTTATCATTCTCTTAGGCTTGCACCAGATGGAGATTCTACACTTTAAGGGGCTTTATAAGGAAAAGAGGTTACAACTGCAAGGACAGGGGCAACATGGTAACGGCTATAGTCAGGCATTTTTACTGGGGTTGACTTTTAGTTTTGCTTGGACGCCTTGTGTGGGTCCGGTTCTGGGATCTGTTTTGGCCTTGGCGGCTTCAGGTGGTTCAGGTGCTTGGCAGGGAGCTGGTCTCATGTTGGTGTATACGCTGGGCTTGGCGCTACCATTCTTACTTCTAGCTCTGGCCTCTAGTTATGTTTTGAAACATTTTCGAAAACTCCATCCTTACCTCGGAACCCTCAAAAAAGTGGGTGGTTTCCTCATTATCCTGATGGGAATCTTGGTTCTGTTTGGAAATGCTTCAATTTTAAGTCAACTATTTGAATAAAATGGAAAGGAATATCAGTATGAAAAAATGGCAAACATGTGTTCTTGGAGCAGGTTCGCTCCTTTGTTTGACGGCTTGTTCAGGCAAGTCCATGACCAGTGAACACCAAATGAAAGATGAGATGAAGATGGAGCAGACAGCTAGTAAAACAAGCGCAGCTAAAGGGAAAGAAGTGGCTGATTTTGAGCTAACTGGAGTAGATGGCAAGACCTACCGTTTATCTGATTACAAGGGCAAGAAAGTCTATCTCAAATTCTGGGCTTCTTGGTGCTCCATCTGTCTGGCTAGTCTTCCAGATACGGATGAAATTGCTAAAGAAGCTGGCGACGACTATGTGGTCTTGACAGTAGTGTCACCAGGACATAAGGGAGAGCAATCTGAAGAAGACTTTAAGAACTGGTATAAGGGATTGGATTATAAAAATTTCCCAGTCCTAGTTGACCCATCAGGTAAACTTTTGGAAACTTATGGCGTTCGCTCTTACCCAACTCAAGCCTTTATAGATGGTGAAGGAAAATTGGTCAAAACGCAACCAGGTTTTATGGAAAAAGATGCGATTTTGCAAACTTTGAAGGAATTAGCCTAGGAGGTGTCCTATGAATGATAAGCTAAAAATCATCTTGTTGCTAGGAGTATTTTTCCTAGCTATAACCGGTTTCTATTTTCTATTGATGCGAAATGCAGGGCAGACAGATGCCTCGCAAATTGAGAAAGCGGCAGTCAGCCAAGGAGGAAAAACAGTGAAAAAAACAGAAATTAGTAAAGACGCAGATTTGCACGAAATTTATCTAGCTGGAGGTTGTTTCTGGGGAGTGGAGGAATACTTCTCCCGCGTTCCAGGAGTGACAGATGCCGTATCAGGCTATGCAAACGGTAGAGGGGAAACAACCAAGTACGAATTGATCAACCAAACAGGACATGCAGAAACAGTCCATGTTACCTATGATGCCAAGCAAATTTCCCTCAAGGAAATTCTGCTTCATTATTTCCGCATTATCAATCCAACCAGCAAAAATAAACAAGGAAATGACGTGGGGACCCAGTACCGTACCGGTGTTTATTACACAGATGACAAGGATTTGGAGGTAATCAACCAAGTCTTTGATGAGGTGGCTAAGAAATACGATCAACCTCTAGCAGTTGAAAAGGAGGCTTTGAAGAATTTCGTGGTGGCCGAGGATTACCACCAAGACTATCTCAAGAAAAATCCAAATGGCTACTGCCATATCAATGTTAATCAGGCGGCCTATCCCGTCATTGATGCCAGCAAATATCCCAAACCAAGTGATGAAGAATTGAAAAAGACCTTGTCACCTGAGGAGTATGCAGTTACCCAGAAAAATCAAACAGAGCGGGCTTTTTCAAACCGCTACTGGGATAAATTTGAATCCGGTATCTATGTGGATGTGGCAACTGGCGAACCCCTCTTTTCATCAAAGGACAAGTTCGAGTCTGGTTGTGGATGGCCTAGTTTCACCCAGCCCATCAGTCCAGATGTTGCTACCTATAAGGAAGATAAGTCTTACAATATGACGCGCATGGAAGTGCGGAGCCGAGTTGGAGATTCTCACCTTGGCCATGTCTTTACGGATGGACGACAGGACAAGGGGGGCTTGCGCTACTGTATCAATAGTCTCTCTATCCGCTTTATTCCTAAAGATCAAATGGAAGAAAAAGGCTACGCTTATTTATTAGATTATGTTGATTAAGAAGTCTTTCCTAAGCAGTTAGAGGAGAATTTTGCTATACTGATACTAGTAAGTGACAAAGGAGAGAAGCATGACCTACACAATCTTAATCGTAGAAGATGAGTATCTGGTAAGACAAGGCTTGACCAAGCTGGTCGATGTAGCAGCCTACGATATGGAAATCATCGGTCAGGCTGAAAATGGAAGACAGGCTTGGGAATTGATTCAAAAGCAGGTGCCGGATATCATTTTGACCGATATCAACATGCCTCAACTAAATGGCATTCAGTTGGCCAGTCTGGTCCGAGAAACCTATCCTCAGGTTCACCTAGTTTTTTTGACAGGTTACGATGATTTTGATTATGCCTTGTCTGCTGTCAAACTAGGTGTAGATGACTACTTGCTCAAGCCCTTTTCTCGTCAGGATATTGAGGAAATGTTGGGGAAAATCAAGCAAAAGTTGGATAAGGAAGAGAAAGAAGAGCAGTTACAAGATTTATTGACTGATAAGTTTGAAGGAAACTTGGCCCAGAAAATTCAGTCTCATCTAGATGACAGCCAGTTTAGTTTAAAGGCTTTGGCCAGTGACTTGGGCTTTAGCCCGACTTATCTGAGCTCTTTGATTAAGAAAGAGTTGGGTCTACCTTTTCAGGATTACCTGGTGCGAGAACGTGTCAAACAAGCTAAGCTCTTGCTCTTAACAACGGATTTAAAGATTTATGAGATAGCTGAAAAAGTTGGTTTTGAAGATATGAATTACTTTACCCAACGTTTTAAACAGATTGCGGGTGTGACACCTCGTCAGTTTAAGAAGGGAGAAGGTCGATGAAGCGTTCTTCTCTCCTAGTTAGAATGGTTATTTCCATCTTTTTGGTCTTTCTCATTCTCCTAGTTCTGGTTGGTACGTTCTACTATCAATCTAGTTCTTCAGCCATTGAGGCTACCATTGAAGGTAATAGCCAAACGACTATCAGTCAGACTAGCCACTTTATCCAGTCTTATATCAAAAAATTAGAAACCACCTCGACCAGTTTGACCCAGCAGGCGGATGTCCTAGCCTATGCTGAGAATCCCAGTCAAGACAAGGTCAAGGGAATTCGAAATCTGTTTTTGACCATCTTAAAGGCAGATCAGGACTTGAAAACTGTTGTGCTGGTAACCAAATCCGGTCAGGTCATTTCTACAGATGACAGTGTGCAGATGAAAACTTCCTCTGATATGATGGCTGAGGATTGGTACCAAAAGGCCATTCATCAGGGAGCTAAGCCTGTTTTGACACCAGCTCGTAAGTCGGATAGTCAGTGGGTTATTTCTATCACTCAGGAACTTGTTGATGCAAAGGGAGCCAATCTGGGTGTACTTCGTTTGGATATTTCTTATGAAACTCTGGAAGCCTATCTCAAGCAGCTCCAGTTGGGTCAGCAGGGTTTTGCCTTTATCATCAATGAAAACCATGAATTTGTTTATCATCCTCAACACACAGTTTATAGTTCGTCTAGCGAAATGGAGGCTATGAAACCCTACATCGAGACGGGTCAGGGCTATACTCCTGGCCACAAATCCTACGTCAGTCAGGAAAAGATTGCAGGAACTGATTGGACGGTGCTTGGTGTGTCCTCGTTGGAGAAGTTAGACAAGGTTAGGAGTCAACTCATGTGGACCTTGCTTGGAGCCAGTTTCACATCTCTTCTTGCCTGTCTCTGCTTGGTGTGGCTTAGTCTCAAACGCTGGATTGCTCCTCTGAATGACTTGAGAGAAACCATGCTGGAGATTGCTTCTGGTAATCAGAATCTGCGTGCCAAGGAAACTGGTGCCCATGAACTGAGAGAAGTGTCTCGCCAGTTCAATGCTATGTTGGATCAGGTTGATCAGCTGATGGCAGATGTTCGTAGCCAAGAAGAAACAACCCGTCAGTACCAACTTCAAGCCCTGTCCAGCCAGATTAATCCGCATTTTCTCTACAACACCTTGGACACCATCATCTGGATGGCTGAATTTCAGGATAGTCAGAGAGTGGTTCAGGTGACTAAGTCTTTGGCAACCTATTTCCGCTTGGCACTCAATCAGGGTAAAGATTTGATTTGCCTGTCTGATGAAATCAATCATGTCCGCCAATATCTCTTTATCCAGAAACAACGTTACGGAGATAAGCTGGAATATGAGATTGCTGAAAATCCTGCCTTTGATAATCTAGTCTTGCCTAAACTGGTGTTACAACCTTTGGTGGAAAATGCTCTGTACCATGGCATCAAGGAGAAGGAAGGTCAGGGACATATTAGAGTTTCTGTCCAGAAACAGGATTCGGGCTTGGTCATCCGCATTGAGGATGATGGCGTTGGCTTCCAAGATGCTGGTGATAGTAGTCAAAGTCAACTCAAACGTGGGGGAGTTGGTCTGCAAAATGTTGATCAGCGACTCAAACTTCATTTTGGAGACAATTACCAGATGAAGATTGATTCTAGGCCCCAAAAAGGGACGAAAGTGGAAATATACATAAATAGAATAGAAACTAGCTAACTCCCAGTCAATTCTGGGAGTTTTATGCGTAATTGGGCAAGCTTTCTAGGTTGTCTATCTTGCTAAAAATAAGAAAAAACGGTATGATAGAAGAGTGACAAAAGAGGTGACAGAGATGAACGAGACACAGATTCAAAGAGAAACACGTCAGATAGTAGAAGATGTTTTAGAAAAGGCCAATTTGAAGCAGGGGGCCCTTTTTGTTTTAGGTCTATCTTCTAGTGAGGTGATAGGTGGTCAGATTGGGAAAGAATCCAGTCAAGAGATTGGTGAGCTGATAGTGGAGACTATCTTGGGTATTCTAGGTAGTAGAGGTATCCATTTAGCCGTTCAAGGTTGTGAACATGTTAATCGAGCTCTCGTCGTTGAACGTCAGGTGGCAGAGCAGTTTGGTCTGGAAATCGTCAGTGTCCTTCCGACTCTCCATGCAGGAGGTTCGGGTCAGTTGGCAGCCTTTAAGTTTATGCAAGATCCAGTTGAGGTTGAATTTATCAAGGCTCATGCTGGATTGGATATCGGAGACACTGCAATTGGCATGCATGTCAAGCATGTTCAGGTTCCGATTCGCCCTCTTTTGAGAGAGATTGGTCATGCACATGTAACGGCGCTGGCTAGTCGTCCAAAATTAATCGGAGGTGCGCGTGCGCACTATCCGCAAGATTCTATTAGAAAGTCGTGAGAATGAATAAAGGAGATGAAAGTGTTTAAAAAAGACCGTTTTTCAATTCGTAAGATTAAGGGAGTTGTAGGTTCTGTATTTCTTGGAAGCCTTTTGATGGCTCCTTCTGTAGTGGATGCAGCTACCTATCACTATGTAGATAAAGAAGTTATTTCACAAGAAGCTAAAGATTTAATCAAGACAGGAAAACCTGATGGAAATGAAGTTGTATATGGTTTGGTGTATCAAAAAGACCAGCTGCCACAAACAGGGACAGAAGCATCTGTTTTGACAGCTTTTGGTTTGCTGACTGTTGGGAGCTTGCTTTTAATCTACAAGAGAAAGAAAATTGCCAGCGTCTTTTTAGTTGGAGCTATGGGATTGGTAGTTCTTCCTAGTGCAGGGGCTGTAGACCCAGTTGCGACCCTAGCACCGGCTAGTCGAGAGGGTGTTGTTGAAATGGAGGGCTATCGCTATGTTGGTTATCTATCAGGCGACATCCTCAAAACGCTTGGCTTGGACACTGTTTTAGAAGAAGCCTCAGCTAAACCTGGAGAGGGGACTGTGGTCGAAGTTGAGAATCCCCAAGTAACAACAAATCAGGAGCAAGCTAAGCCAAAAAACCAAGCAGTAGAGACAGAGGAAGCTCCAAAAGAAGAAGCACCTAAAACAGAAGAAAGTCCAAAGGAAGAACCAAAATCGGAGGTAAAACCTACTGACGACACCCTTCCTAAAGCAGAAGAGGGGAAAGAAGCTTCAGCAGAATCAGCTCCAGTTGAAGAAGTAAGTGGAGCAGTTGATTCAAAAATAGATGAACAAGCACCAGTCAAGCCAGAAAGTCAACCATCAGATAAACAAGCTGAGGAGCCAAAAGTTGAACCACCAGTAGAACAAGCAAAAGTCCCAGAACAACCCGTGCAACCTACACAACCGGAGCAACCAAGGATACCAAAAGATTCATCACAACAAGAAGATCCTAAAGAGGATAAGGTATCGGAAGAGACACCGAAACAAGAAGATAAACAGCCAGAAGTAGTAAAAACAAAAGATGAGGCTGCTAATCAACCTGTTGAAGAACCAAAAGTTGAAACGCCTGCTGTAGAAAAACAAACGGAACCAGCTGAGGAATCAAAAGTTGAACAAGTAGGTGAACCAGTTGTACCAAGAGAAGACGAAACGGCACCAATAGCACCAGTCGAGCCAGAAAAGCAACCAGAAGCTTCTAAAGAAGAGAAGACTGCGGAAGAAACACCGAAACAAGAAGAGTCAACTCCAGATACCAAGGCTGAAGAAACTGTAGAACATCAGGACGAAACACCAAAAGTAGAACATAAAACAACTCCTGAAGAAGGTGTGCTAAATGTAATAGAGATTAAGCCTGAAGTTATAGTAACTAAAGAGTCTGTGCCTTTTAAGACAATTGAGCAAGACGATGAGAATCTCACTAAGGGAGAAACAAAAGTTATTCGAGAAGGTGTGGCAGGTGAACGCACTATTTTAACTGAAGTCACTACTATTGATGGAAAACAGTCTAGTAAAGTATTAGAGGATACAATAACAACCAAGCCAGTAGATGAAATAAAAGGTATTGGTACTAAAGAACCAGTTGATAAAAGTGAGTTAAAGAATCAAATTGATAAAGCTAGTTCAGTTTCTCCTACTGATTATTCTACAGCAAGTTATGGTGCATTGACTCCTGTTTTAGAAACTGCAAAAGGTGTCTATGCTTCAGAGTCTGTAAAACAGCCTGAGGTAAATAGCGAGACAGATAAACTTAAAACGGCTATCGATGCTCTAAGTGTCGATAAAACTGAGTTAAACAAAACTATCGCTGACGCAAAATCAAAAACTAAAGAGCACTACAGTGATGCATCTTGGGCAAACCTTCAAGATGTATTAGCTGAAGCTGAAAAAGTTACAAACACCCCAGCTACTAAGCAAAGCGAAGTTGATCATGTTTATGAAAAACTTAAAGCTGCTGTCGCTGGTTTAACCACAGATAAGACCGAACTTGAAAAACAACTTCACCTTGCAAACGAAAAAACTCAAACTGACTACAGTGCTACATCTTGGAACGCTTTGGAAGAAGCGAAAACTGACGCTCAAACTGTAAAATACAACGACAAAGCTACTCAAGTTCAAATCGATGAAACTGCTAAAAAACTTAAAGCTGCTATTGATGCATTAAAAACTGATAAGACTGAACTGGAAAAACAACTTGCTGATGCTAACTCTAAGACAGAAGCTGATCATAGTCCTGCGACTTGGTCTGCATTAGAAGAAGCGAAAAAAACTGCTCAAGCCGTAGAAGATAACGCTACTGCTACTCAAACTCAAATCGATGAAGCCGCTAAGAACTTGAAAGCCGCTATTGATGCACTTAATGTTGATAAAACAAAATTACAAGAGCAAATAACAGTTGCTAATCAAAAACAAGAAACTGACTACAGTCCAAAAACTTGGAACAACTTCAAACAAGCCGAAATCAAAGCCAAAGAAATCAACGATCAAACTACTCCACTTCCTAAACAAAGTGAAATAGATGCGGCTACTAAAGCTCTTCAAGCCGCTATAAATGCTCTTGCCGTCGATAAGACTGCATTGCAAAATGCTATTAACACAGCTAACAGCAAACATAAAGAAGAATACACTACTCAAACATGGAAAGCTTTAGAAGATGCCCTTGTAGCAGCAAACCCTGTAAATTCAGATGAAGCTGCCACTCAAAGTAAAGTAGATGATGCTACTAGAAGATTACAAGAAGCTATCAAAAACTTAGTTCCATTGACTGAAAAACCAGTATTAAAATTTGTAAACACTGATAAGAAAGTATTAGAACGTGAAGCAATTGCTAAGTATTCTCTAGAAAACCAAAATAAAACAAAAATTAAATCAATTACAGCTACTCTGAAAAAAGGAGAAACAGTTGTTAGCACTGTAGAGCTTACAGGCGATGATGTAAATAATGAAACTATAGACGCAGCATTTAAAAACCTAGAGTATTACAAAGAATACACTCTATCTACAACTATGGTTTACGATAGAGGTAACGGTGATGTAACAGAAATCTTAGATAATCAACCAATCCAACTAGACCTTAAAAAAGTTGAGATTAAAGATATTAAAGAAACAAGATTGATGAAAGTGGATGAGAATGGAAATGAAACAGATAGTAGCCTTCTAGAAACTGTTCCAGAAAATCTAACGTCATATTATCTAAAAATTACCACTAATCATAATAAAGTAACAAGGCTTGCCATTACTAATATAGAGGAAGTAACTGAGGAGGAGACATCCCTATTTAAAGTTACTGCTTCAGCTCCTGATTTAATCCAACGTGATTCAAATAATAGCTTGAGTCAAACGTACACTTATTACATAGAGAAACCCAAAGCATCGCAAAATAACGTTTACTATAACTTCAAAGATTTAGTAGATGCTATGCAGAAAAATCCTAACGGTGAGTTTAAATTAGGAAAAAGTTTAGATGCACAGTATCTAGATGTTAGTAGTAAATCATATGTAACAGGTAATTTTAAGGGTACGCTCTCTAGTGATGGCGATAAGCACTATGCTATTTATAATTTGAAAAAGCCTTTATTTCATTTAATTGATAATGGTAAAGTGCAAAATATTAATTTTGAAAATGTGAATATCAATCTTCCGTCAGAAGATCATGTTTCTGTCATCAGTCATAAAATGCAAGGTGACCAGTCTCTTATTAAAGATGTTAAAGTAACGGGTAATATTACAGGTCGTAATCATGTGGCTGGATTTGTGAACTGGATAGAGCATGCTTCAAGACTTGAAAATATAGCTTTTATAGGTAATATCCATACAACTGGTAATGGTGCTAACTCCTATATGGGAGGTATTGCAGGCCGTATGTACGAAGGTATTATTGATAGAGCTTATGTCGATGCTAATCTTACAGGTAATCGTGTACGTGTTGGTGGAATTGTTGCCGTCATGGAACATAGAATAAATGGTGCTGGACGTGATAGATTTACAAAATTACGTAAGTCAGTTATGAAAGGTGTGATTAATTTATCAAACCCTGTTGAAGCTGGAGGTTTAATCAGTAAAAACTGGCCTTGGGGAAATGCTGATGACAATGTGAGTTACGCTAAGGTAGTAAAAGGTGAAATATTATATGGTTCTCCAGATATTAATGACAGTGATTTTGCATTTCCATATATTAAAAACAACTATAGTGTTTTAGGAGTTAGTGTCGGTAGTAAGTCATATACTTTATCCCATAATTTGAAAGAAATTTCCAAAGAAGATGCTGATAAACGTGTAGCTGGTTATGGCATTACTGCAAATTTGTTTGAGAGTGAAGAACTTCAAACAAATAGATTAAACAATATTGAAACTAAAGATAAAGAATATAAACTGATTCAAAACTACAAATCAGAATATGACCAAGCTTATAGAAATATTGCTAAACTTCAACCATTTTATAACAAAGACTGGATTGTAAATCAGGGTAATAAGTTAGAGCAGGATTCAAATCTTGTGAAGAAAGAAGTATTATCTGTTACAGGTATGAAGAATGGTCAATTTGTTACAGATTTATCTGATATTGATAAGATTATGATTCACTACGCTGATGGTATAAAGGAAGAAATGTCCGTGGCAGTCAATTCTGATTCTGGAGTAGCTCAAGTGAAAGAATATAATATAGTCGGTCAAAATATTGTTTACACACCAAACATGGTTGTTAAAGATCGTAGTGATCTGATGACTAAGGTTAAGGAAGCCTTGACTTCAGTAGAACTTCAGTCTGCGGGTGTCCGTTCGATCTTGGATAGACGTAATGACAGTAAAGATAAGAGTGCAAACACAGAGCAACGCCAAAATGGATATATTCGTGACTTCTATTTTGAGGAACATTTCCAAGAATTGAAGTCTAATATGGATACGATTGTCAAACATCTTGTGGAATCAGAAGATCATCAATTAAACATATCAGACGCAACTCAAAGAGCTCTTGTTAAGAAAGTTCAAGACAATAGCGCAAAAATTATGTTAGGTCTTGCTTACCTAAATCGATATTATGGTATCAATTTTGATGGTAAAACCATTAAAGACTTAATGATGTTTAAACCAGATTTTTATGGTAAAAATGTAGATGTCTTAGATAGACTGATTGAAATTGGTTCAAAAGAAAATACTTTAAAAGGTCATCGTACACATGATGCATTTAGAGAGGTATTGGCTAAGAACACGGTGTCTGGAAATCTTATTGACTTCTTACGATATAATATGAAGTTATTGACAGCCGACACAAATTTGAATGATTGGTTTATTCACTCCACTGAAGGTAAGGTTTATGTAGCAGAACGTCAGTCACGTGAAGAGGCTATTAAAACTGCTAAGTATCGTGCTTTTGACAATTTATCTCGCGGATACCATCAAAAGATGATTTTACCTCTCCTTAACCTTAAACAAACCCAAGCATTCTTGATATCGACCTACAATACTATATCATTTGGGACTGCTAATAAATACAATACCACACTGGATAAGTGGAAGGATAATATTAATTTGGCTGCAGACAGACAAATTAACTATCTTGATTTCTGGTATCGTTTAGCAACAGATGCGGTAAAAAATAAGCTTGTCAAAGATATTGTAACTCCAGTATGGGAAGGTTACCAAGTTTGGGGTCATAAATGGGGGCAATGGATGGATAAATATGGTAAGTTCGAAGATGGAACAGGCATTTATCCACCTACTCGTGAGCTTTATGGTCCTGTCGGTGAGCATTACGGTCCTAATGGAGCTGTTGCTGGGGCATATGCTACATATTATGATGACAAGAATGATACTCGAGCTAAAGTTGTATTTGTTATGTCTGATATGATTAGTGAATATGGTGCGTCTGCATTTACGCATGAGACTACTCATATAAATGACCGCGTAGCTTACTATGGAGGATACACGCATCGTGAAGGAACATTCTTAGAAGCCTTTGCTCAAGGCATGTTACAGTCCCCAGCAGAACATGGACACCAAGGTGAATACGGCGCACTTGGATTAAATATGGCATTTGAACGTTCAAATGATGGTAATCAATGGTACAACTATAACCCTAATAAGCTTCAATCACGAGAAGCTATTGATAAATATATGAAGAACTATAATGAAGCTCTGATGATGTTAGATTCTCTTGAAGCTGAAGCTGTCTTACCAAAATTACAAGGTAACAATGATAGCTGGTTCAAGAAAATGGATAAACAAATGCGTAAGGACGGACAACCTCACCAGTTTGACAAAATTCGCGATTTAAATGACACTGAGAAAGCACTTCAATTAAATAACATTAATGATTTAATTGATAATAATTTCATTACCAAACATGGTGCTCCTGGAAATAACACATACGATCCATCTGATTTTAGAACTGCTTATGTGAATATAAATATGATGACTGGTATCTATGGTGGTAATACCAGTGATGGTGCTCCTGGGGCTGCATCATTTAAACATAATGCATTTCGTATGTGGGGATATTTCGGATACGAAAATGGATTCATCGGATATGTTTCTAATAAATATAAATCCGAAGCCAATAAAGCAAGTCAAACTCTAAGTGATAAATTTATTATTGATAAAGTTTCTGGTGGTAAATTTAAAACTCTTGAAGACTGGAAAAAAACTTGGTATGAGGAAGTTCTTACAAAAGCTCAAAGAGGATTCACAGAAATTAATATTGACGGTGAAAACATCTCTTCATATAGTAGACTACAAGCATTATTCAATGCAGCTGTGACTAAAGATTTACAGGAGTTAAATGACCCTAAAATTAAAGACAAATATACAAATACTGTAAATCTTAAAGCTAAAGTGTACAAAGCATTACTTAAAAACACAGACGGTTTCTCTGGTGATCTATTTACTGCACCACAAGCATAGGGATGAATAAAATCGTAAAAAGGTAGATCAGCTTTGTCTGTATCTGCCTTTTTATGCTATACTTAAGCTATGCATAGAAAAACAGTGATTGATTTTAGGGCTTTGGGGGAGAGATACATCTTTACCCAGCCTATCAAAGAGTTAAAAACGAGAGATTTAGCGGAAGTAACAGCCTTGCTGGCACAAGTGGAAAGCTACCAAGAGCAGGGCTACTATGTGGTGGGTTATGTCAGCTATGAGGCTGCACCTGCTTTTGAGGAGAAATTAGCAGTTCATAAAGCTCCTTTACTGGCAGAGTATCTGCTATATTTTACCGTTCATGATAGGGTAGAAACATCCCCTATTCCTCTGATTTATGATGAGGTTGATTTGCCTTCAAATTGGCAGGAAGTAACGTCTGCAACAGACTATGAAAAGGCGATTGCCCAGATTCACTATCATTTGCGGCAGGGAGACACCTATCAGGTCAACTACACTGTCCAACTCAAGCAGGAGTTGTCTGCCAATCCTTTTGCTATCTACAATCGTATGGTGGTAGAGCAGGAGGCGGGCTACAATGCCTATGTGGAACATGACGAGATGGCAGTGATTTCCATGAGTCCAGAGCTCTTTTTTGAGCAGAATGACCGCGAGTTGACAACGCGCCCAATGAAGGGAACGACTCAGCGTGGGGTAACTGACCAAGAAGATCTTGAACAGGCTAGTTGGCTGGAGCAGGATCCCAAAAATCGCTCTGAAAACATGATGATTGTGGACCTCTTGCGCAACGATATGAATCGTATTTCTGAGGTGGGGAGTGAGCACGTGGAGCGTCTTTGCCAAGTAGAACAGTATTCAACGGTTTGGCAGATGACTTCGACCATCAAGAGTCAATTGCGAGAGGATGTGGACCTTGTTGAAATTTTTCGCTCTCTCTTTCCTTGTGGATCCATAACGGGCGCACCGAAAATTGCGACTATGGAGATTATCAAGGACTTGGAGCCACAACCGCGCGGAGTCTACTGTGGAACGATTGGTCTCTTGCTTCCAAATGGACGACGGATTTTTAATGTTGCTATCCGTACTATTCAACTTCACAAAGGTCAAGCCATCTATGGAGTTGGCGGAGGTATTACATGGGATAGCACTTGGGAATCTGAATATCGTGAGGTTCATCAAAAGGCTGCTGTGCTTTATCGGAAACAAGCTCTTTTCCAAATAATTACAACTGGAAAAATCAGCCAAAAACAACTGCTGTTTGAAGAACAACATCTGGAAAGACTGAGAAAAGCTAGTCGGTATTTTGCCTTTCCATTTGATTCAGAAAACTTGAAACAAAAGATAGAGGAAGAGTGTCAGGATTGTGACATTGATCAAGACTACCGCTTGCGAATTAGCCTTAGCAAGTCTGGAGAGATAGAAGTCGATCGTCAAGTATTGGAACCTCTCAGTCCAACCTTCTGCCATGCCCAACTCTGCCTGCAGGAAGCCAATTTGCAACAAGCATTTACCTATTTTAAAACAAGCCACCGACCGCATTTGAGCCTAGGGGAACAAGAGAAGATATACCACAATAAGTCAGGAGAGCTACTTGAAACCTCTATTGGAAATTTGGTTCTGAAAATCGCTGGAAAACTCTACACACCGCCTATCAGACTTGGTATCTTGCCAGGAATTTACCGTCAGTATTTACTAGAAACAGGACAAGTAGAAGAGAAAGTCTTGACCTTGACAGACTTAGCCCAAGTTGAGGCTATATATGGCTGTAATGCAGTGAGAGGCTTGTATGAACTAAGACTTGAGGAGAATTAGATGAAACTGATATTTTTGCATGGGTTAGGGCAGTCCGGAGAGAGTTGGAAAGAAGTTCGGAATCTACTGACAGATTATTCTTCTGAGGCTATCGAGTTATTTCCTTCTGGAGTTGGCAGCTATCAAAAAGCCAAGGAGCGAGTTTATCAGCAACTAGCTCAAGAGATAGAACCTTTTGTTTTGATTGGATTGTCCTTAGGTGCTGCCCTGGCACTAGAACTTTCCAGTTACGATTTACCAAATCTTCGAGCTTTGGTTTTATCAGGATGCCCGCTTAAATTAGCAGGGAATATCCTATTTTATCTTCAGTTGCTGATTTTTAAACTACTTCCCAAAAGACTATTTGAAAAACAGGGGGCAGACAAGACTTTTATAATAGGTATTTCCAAAGAATTGAAGACACTTGATTTAACGGATATAGCAGGGATTTGCCCCTATCCAACCTTACTAATTTGTGGCAGCAAAGATAAACCGAATCTTAGTTCTATGAGAAGTCTTCATAAACTAATATCAGAATCCCAATTTCAGATTATCCCAGACGGCTCTCATGTCTTGAATAAGGAAAAACCAAAGGAGTTTGTAGAAAATACCAGAAGTTTCCTTGAATTGCTGAAATAAGTTTGATAAAATAATATTGAAATCGATAACATTCCTATAGGAGAAAGTAATGAACAAACGTCTATTTTTTAAAATGAGTTTGGCGACGTTGTCAGTTTTAGCCTTATTTTCACAACCAGTTTTAGCAGAGGAAAATATTCATTTTTCTAGTTGTAAAGAAGCTTGGGCGAATGGATACGCAGATATTCACAAGGGAGAACCTGGGTATTCTGCCAGGTTAGACCGCGATCATGATGGTGTGGCTTGTGAATTGAAAAATGCCCCTAAGGGTGCCTTTAAAGCAAAACAAGAGACTACAACCCAAACTGATACAAGTTCAGCAACAACAAGTGGCTGGGTTAAGCAGGATGGTGCTTGGTACTACTTTGATGGAAATGGCAATCCAGTGAAAAATGCATGGCAGGGAAGCTATTACCTGAAATCAGATGGTAAAATGGCACAGAGTGAATGGATTTATGACTCTTCTTATCAAGCTTGGTATTATTTGAAATCAGATGGTTCATATGCTCGCAATGCATGGCAAGGAGCTTACTACCTGAAGTCAAACGGTAAAATGGCACAAGGTGAGTGGGTTTATGACTCTTCTTATCAAGCCTGGTATTACTTGAAATCAGATGGTTCATACGCTCGCAATGCATGGCAAGGAAACTACTATTTGAAATCAGATGGCAAAATGGCTAAGAATGAGCGAGTTGATGGAGGCCGCTACTATGTAGATGCCTCAGGTCTCTGGAAACCATAAATTAGATAAAATTTAGAAAGTTAATGCAAACCTTTGCATAAATGAGTGAATTTTGTTATACTAGTACTGTAAGCATTTTCAATTAATTCATAATGAAAAAGGAGAATATGATGAGTCAAAAGATTATTGGGATTGACCTTGGTGGAACTTCTATCAAATTTGCAATCTTAACAACAGCAGGAGAAATCCAAGAAAAATGGTCTATCAAGACTAACATTTTGGATGAGGGAAGTCATATCGTTGATGATATGATTGAGTCTATTCAACATCGTTTGGATTTGCTTGGATTGGCAGCAGCAGACTTCCAAGGTATCGGAATGGGATCACCAGGTGTGGTTGACCGTGAAAAAGGGACTGTTATCGGTGCCTACAACCTCAACTGGAAAACCCTTCAACCAATCAAAGAAAAGATTGAAAAAGCCTTGGGCATTCCATTTTTCATCGATAATGATGCCAACGTGGCAGCTCTTGGTGAGCGCTGGATGGGTGCTGGTGATAACCAACCAGATGTTGTCTTTATGACACTCGGTACTGGTGTTGGTGGCGGTATCGTTGCAGAAGGCAAATTGCTTCACGGTGTTGCTGGTGCAGCAGGTGAGCTTGGCCACATCACTGTTGACTTTGACCAACCAATTGCATGTACTTGCGGTAAGAAAGGTTGCCTTGAGACAGTTGCTTCAGCAACAGGGATTGTCAACTTGACTCGTCGCTATGCGGATGAATACGAAGGCGATGCAGCTTTGAAACGCTTGATTGATAACGGAGAAGAAGTAACTGCTAAGACTGTCTTTGACCTTGCAAAAGAAGGAGACGACCTTGCTTTAATCGTTTACCGTAACTTCTCACGTTACTTGGGAATCGCTTGTGCTAACATTGGTTCAATCCTAAACCCATCAACAATCGTTATCGGTGGTGGTGTATCAGCTGCGGGAGAATTCCTTCTACAAGGTGTTCAAAAAGTCTACGATGAAAATAGTTTCCCACAAGTACGCACATCTACTAAATTAGCTCTTGCAACTCTAGGAAATGACGCTGGAGTTATCGGAGCAGCATCACTTGTATTGCAATAAGATAAAGAAGGAGAAAATTGCTTTCTAAAAGCGAGTGATTTTCCTCCTTTCTTTTTTTATGCTATACTAGTTAGGACAATAAATGAGGTGAGAGTAAATGACAAAAGCAGATACGATTTTTAAAGAGAATATTGAACGAATCCTCAAAGACGGTGTCTTTTCTGAGCAGGCCCGTCCCAAGTACAAGGATGGGACTGTTGCCAACTCTAAATATGTAACGGGTGCATTTGCTGAGTATGACTTGGCAAAAGGAGAATTTCCTATCACAACCTTGCGTCCCATTGCCATCAAATCCGCCATCAAAGAAGTTCTCTGGATCTACCAAGACCAGTCCAATAGCCTAGAAGTGCTGAATAGCAAATACAATGTTCACTACTGGAATGATTGGGAAGTGGGAAATACAGGAACCATCGGTGAGCGCTATGGTGCCGTTGTTAAGAAACACGACATTATCAATAAGCTTCTTAAACAGTTGGAAGCCAATCCTTGGAACCGCCGCAATATCATCTCCCTCTGGGATTACCAAGCTTTCGAAGAAACAGATGGGCTGCTCCCATGCGCTTTTCAGACCATGTTTGATGTCCGTCGTGTTGATGGGGAAATCTATCTGGATGCGACCTTGACCCAGCGTTCGAATGACATGCTGGTGGCCCACCACATCAACGCTATGCAGTACGTGGCTCTTCAAATGATGATTGCCAAGCATTTTGGCTGGAAGGTTGGGAAGTTCTTCTATTTTATCAACAACCTCCATATCTATGACAATCAATTTGAACAAGCTCAGGAATTGCTTCGTCGTGAGCCGTCAAACTGCCAACCACGTTTGGTCTTGAATGTTCCAGATGGGACCAATTTCTTTGATATCAAAGCAGAAGATTTTGAGTTGGTGGATTATGACCCTGTCAAGCCACAGTTGAAGTTTGATCTAGCTATTTAATACTCTTCGAAAATCTCTTCAAACCACGTCAGCGTCGCTTCATCAACAACCTCAAAACAGTGTTTTGAGCTTACTACGTCAGTCTTATCTACAACCTCAAAACGGTGTTTTGAGCAACCTGCGGCCAGTTTCCTAGTTTGCTCTTTGATTTTCATTGAGTATAAAAGAATAGAAAAAAGAAGTTGAGAAAATAACTCCCAACTTCTTTTGTTTCTTAACGTGATACGCGACGTCGAGCTGCTTTTTTACGGTTTTCTTCGATGAAAGCTGCTTTTTGCTCTTCTGGTTCGATTACTTTCTTTTTAAATGCGTATACTGCACCTGCAACGGCAGCGACAGTTCCTGCGACACCTGTTACAAGACCTTTAGCGAATCCTTTAGTCATGAGTCTTCCTCCTTTATCTTCTTAATCAGCCAGCCTCCTCAAGAGGTCACATTTTTCTGACTGACCTTTTTGTGTTATAATAATAGTAACGAAAAAATGGGAATTTTTCAAGGAAAAAAGATGAAAACAAAAATAATTGTGATTGTTGGACCGACTGCAGTTGGAAAGACGGCTCTAGCCATTGAAGTGGCCAAGCGTTTTAATGGCGAAGTGGTTAGTGGAGATAGCCAGCAAGTCTATCGAGGTCTGGATATTGGAACGGCTAAGGCTAGTCTAGAAGAGCAGGCAACTGTTCCTCATCATTTAATCGATGTTAGAGAGGTAACCGAGTCTTACTCGGCTTTTGATTTTGTTTCAGAAGCTAAGATGGCTATTGAGGATATTCACAGCCGTGGCAAGCTTGCTATTATCGCTGGTGGAACAGGACTTTATATCCAGAGTTTGCTAGAAGGTTATCACCTGGGTGGGGAGACTCCCCATGAAGAGATTTTGACCTATCGGGCTAGTTTGGAGCCTTATACAGATGAGGAATTAGCTCATCTGGTGGCGCAAGCAGGTCTTGAGATTCCCCAGTTTAATCGTCGTCGTGCTATGCGTGCCTTGGAAATTGCTCATTTTGGTCAGGATTTGGAAAATCAAGAGAGTCTATATGAACCGCTGATTATCTGCTTGGATGATGAGCGCAGTCAATTATATGAACGAATCAATCATCGAGTGGATTTGATGTTTGAGGCTGGGCTTTTGGATGAGGCCAAGTGGCTTTTTGACCATTACCCTGATGTGCAGGCTGCTAAAGGAATTGGTTACAAGGAACTCTTTCCTTATTTCCGTGGAGAGCAGAGTTTGGAGGAAGCTAGTGAGAGCCTCAAACAGGCGACCCGTCGTTTTGCCAAGCGTCAGTTGACCTGGTTCCGTAATCGCATGCAGGTCACCTTTTATCAGATTGGAGAAGCTGGTGTGCAAGACCGAATTTTAAGCCAGATAGAGGAGTTTTTAGATGATTGAAACGGAGAAAAAAGAGGAACGGGTCCTGCTCATTGGTGTAGAATTGCAGGGCATGGACAATTTTGATCTCTCTATGGAAGAATTGGCCAGTCTAGCTAAGACAGCTGGGGCAGTCGTTGTAGATAGCTACAGACAAAAACGTGAAAAGTATGATTCTAAGACCTTCGTCGGCTCTGGTAAGTTGGAAGAAATTGCCCTCATGGTGGATGCAGAAGAAATCACCACTGTCATCGTCAACAACCGTCTGACCCCAAGGCAAAATGTCAATCTAGAAGAAGTTCTGGGTGTTAAGGTCATTGACCGTATGCAGTTGATTTTGGATATCTTTGCCATGCGAGCTCGAAGCCATGAAGGGAAGCTCCAAGTTCACCTAGCCCAGCTCAAATACCTCTTGCCTCGCTTGGTTGGTCAGGGAATTATGCTCAGCCGTCAGGCAGGGGGAATTGGTTCCCGTGGTCCTGGTGAAAGCCAGCTGGAGTTGAACCGTCGTAGTGTTCGCAATCAAATCACGGATATCGAGCGCCAACTCAAGGTGGTTGAGAAAAATCGGGCCACAATCAGAGAAAAACGTCTGGAGTCCAGCACCTTTAAGATTGGTTTGATTGGTTACACCAATGCTGGGAAGTCAACTATTATGAACACCTTGACCAGTAAAACCCAGTATGAGGCTGACGAGCTCTTTGCGACTCTGGACGCGACGACTAAGAGTATCCATCTGGGGGGCAATCTTCAAGTAACTTTGACAGATACCGTGGGCTTTATCCAAGATTTGCCGACAGAGTTGGTGTCCAGTTTTAAGTCGACCTTGGAAGAAAGCAAGCATGTGGACCTTCTGGTTCATGTTATCGATGCCAGCAATCCTTACCATGAGGAGCATGAAAAAACGGTTCTGTCTATTATGAAAGACTTAGATATGGAAGATATTCCTCGCCTGACCCTCTATAATAAAGCGGATTTGGTGGAAGATTTCACGCCTACCCAAACGCCTTATGCCCTCATTTCTGCCAAGTCTGAGGATAGTCGTGAGAATTTGCAGGCTTTGTTTTTAGAGAAAATCAAGGATATTTTCGAACCCTTTACCCTGCGAGTGCCTTTTTCAAAGTCCTACAAGATTCATGATTTAGAAAGTGTTGCGATTCTTGAAGATCGTGACTACCAAGATGATGGAGAAGTGATTACAGGCTACATTTCTGAGAAAAATAAATGGAGGTTAGAGGAATTTTATGACTGATATTAAAACGTTGGCTCTAAAATATGGGGGCTATACAAATCTGGACAAGGTCTATCTGGATCAGCTTCTAGCTGGCAAGACAGAGCAGGAGCAGTTGACACTTATCACACCTCCGCCAAGTGTGGTCAATGCCTACTTTGCAGAGCTATACCAGAAAAAGAGTCCTGAGACTGCGATGAATTATTTTGCAGAAGTCAGTCAGGAACTGAATCTCTACAATGCTGAACCTAGTTTCACTCTTGAAAACAAACCTTTTATTCGCCTTAACCTGTCTGGTAAATCCTTTGGTTTTTGCTATGAGAGTGAGGGTCTGGGTCGGATTTTCTCTGAAAATGAAAAGGTAATCTCAGATGACTTGCTTTTTGAAATTGCGCAAATTTTCCCCCATCAACTGGTCTTTGAGGAGTCTGGCAAGATTTACATGAAGGCTGTTGGAGATGAGGAAGTTGTTAGCATGGAGAGTCTAACAGCTTTGACTGATTTGGAAAGCTTGGCTGATGGTCGCAAGCGTCTTAAAGGATACAGCCAAGAGGAGCTATTACAAGAAGCTACTGCTTTTTCTGGCAAGCGCTATTTCCGATCGGAAAACCGCACAGCCATGTTATATATTGATTAATTAGGAAGTATCGAATGGATATTCAATTTTTAGGAACGGGGGCTGGCCAGCCCTCTAAAGCCCGCAACGTTTCAAGTCTCGCCCTGAAACTTTTGGACGAGATTAACGAAGTCTGGCTCTTTGACTGTGGAGAAGGTACGCAAAATCGCATTCTGGAAACCACAATTAGACCACGTAAGGTCAGCAAAATCTTTATCACTCACTTGCATGGAGACCACATTTTTGGTCTGCCAGGTTTCCTTTCTAGCCGTGCCTTTCAGGCCAATGAAGAGCAGACAGATTTGGAAATCTATGGACCGCAAGGGATTAAGTCCTTTGTCTTAACCAGTCTTCGTGTGTCCGGTTCGCGCCTGCCTTACCGTATTCATTTTCATGAGTTTGACCAAGATTCTTTAGGAAAAATCCTTGAAACCGATAAATTCACGGTGTATGCAGAGGAGCTGGATCATACTATTTTCTGTGTTGGCTATCGTGTCATGCAAAAGGACCTAGAAGGTACCTTGGATGCTGAAAAGCTCAAGGCTGCTGGCGTCCCATTTGGCCCACTTTTTGGAAAAATCAAAAACGGTCAGAACGTTGTTCTCGAAGATGGGACTGAAATCAAGGCAGCTGACTATATCTCAGCGCCACGTCCAGGTAAGATTATCACTATTCTTGGTGACACCCGAAAAACTAGTGCCAGTGTGCGTCTGGCTGTTAATGCCGATGTCCTTGTCCATGAATCCACTTATGGCAAGGGTGATGAAAAAATTGCTCGTAACCATGGCCACTCTACTAACATGCAAGCTGCACAAGTAGCGGTAGAAGCAGGTGCCAAACGCCTCTTGCTCAACCATATCAGTGCCCGTTTTCTCTCAAAAGATATCAGCAAACTCAAGAAAGACGCTGCTAGTGTTTTTGAAAATGTCCATGTGGTCAAAGACTTGGAAGAAGTGGAAATCTAAAAGCTTGAGAAAGGATAAGTATGTCTACTATTCTCATTACCGGAGCTAGCGGTGGTCTAGCCCAAGAAATGGTCAAACTCCTGCCCAATGACCAACTCATCTTGCTTGGTCGAAATAAGGAAAAATTAGTCCAAATCTACAGAAATCATCCCTGTGCAGAATTGATTGAAATCGATATTACCGATGATTCAGCCTTAGAAACTCTGGTAACTGACCTCTATCTCCGCTATGGCAAGATTGATGTCTTGATTAACAACGCTGGTTACGGGATTTTTGAGGAATTTGACCAGATTTCCGACCAAGATATTCATCAGATGTTCGAGGTCAATACCTTTGCCCTAATGAATCTGTCTCGTCGCCTTGCGGCTCGAATGAAGGAAAGTCGAAAAGGCCATATCATCAATATTGTTAGCATGGCAGGTTTGATCGCTACTGGCAAGTCTAGTCTCTACTCAGCGACCAAGTTTGCGGCCATTGGTTTTTCAAATGCTCTGCGCCTCGAACTCATGTCCTATGGTGTTTATGTAACGACGGTTAATCCAGGACCAATCCGAACAGGATTTTTTGACCAAGCCGACCCAGATGGTACCTATCTTAAGTCGGTTGAACGCTTCCTGCTAGAGTCAGATGCAGTGGCTAAAAAGATTGTCAAGATTATAGGAAAAAACAAACGAGAACTCAATCTACCGATGTTGTTGAACCTAGCCCATAAGTTTTATACCCTCTTTCCTAAGCTAGCTGATAAGTTGGCAGGGGAGACTTTTAATTATAAGTAAAAAGAACCAATATGCAGGTTGTTGCTAGCCTACATATTGGTTCTTATCATTTATCAACTATCAAACTGGACTTCTTCTAGTAGATAGTCGATAAAGCGTTCGCCCATCTTAGATAGGCTGGTTTTCTCATGCTGGATATAGACCAGTTCAATTGGGTCATCAATATCCAGTGGGATAGAAACGATATTGTCTCCGTTGAGGTTGCTGTTCAAAATCCCTGTTGCAATGGTATATCCATCCAAACCAATCAAGAGATTAAAGAGGGTAGCACGGTCGCTGACTACGATGGATTTCTTGTGGTGTTCTTGGGAAAGAATCTCTTCTGAAAAGTAGAAGGAGTTGTGCGTCCCTTGGTCATAGCTGAGATAAGGGAAGTTTTCCAAATCAGATAGTTTGACCTTGTCTTTCTTTGCCAGAGGATTGGTCTTGCTGACAAAGATATGCGGTTGTGCTGTGAAGAGATGGTGAGCCAGCAGATGATTGTCATCCAGCATCTTGGTTAAAACATCACGGTTGTAGCTGTTCAAAAATAGGACACCGACCTCACTACGGAAGTTCTTGACGTCATCGATAATTTCCCAAGTACGAGTTTCACGAAGGAAGAGTTCGTATTTTTCCATATCGCTTTTCTTGAGTAGCGATACAAAGGCATTGACCACAAAGGCATAGTGTTGAGACGAAACGCTAAAGAGTTCACGGTGGGCGACAGGATTTTTATAGCGTTCCTCCAGAAGCTGAGTTTGCTCGACAACCTGACGGGCATAAGAGAGAAACTCCATTCCATCACGGGTCAGGGTAATGCCCTTGGGATTGCGGATAAAGATTTCAATACCCATTTCATTTTCCAAATCTCTCACAGCATTGGAAAGACTCGGCTGAGTGATAAAGAGTTGCTTGGCTGCCTCATTCATGGAGCCAGTTTCGACGATTTTGATAATATAATGTAATTGTTGAATTCTCATGTTTTTATTGTACCACACTTGCGTCAGAATCGCCAAGGAAGATAGGAAAATCAAGGTATTGTGTGAGTCTCTTCTTGAAAAAAACACAAAAATTTGCTAGAATGAGTCTTATGAAAACATTCTATGATGTGCAGCAATTCCTCAAACGATTTGGTATTATTGTTTATATGGGAAAACGCTTATATGATATTGAACTGATGAAGTTGGAACTCTCTCGGATTTACGATGCAGGGCTGATGGACAAACTGGATTATCTGGAAGCGGAAGCGGTTCTTCGCAGAGAGCACAAGGTAGAATTGGATTATATTGAGAAAAATGGAGAAAAGAACTAATGGTTACTTGGATTTTGTGGGCACTTATACTGGCAATGTTGGCGTGGATGGGCTTTAACTATCTTCGTATTCGCCGTGCGGCTAAAATTGTGGATAATGAGGAATTTGAAGCCTTGATTCGTACAGGTCAATTGATTGATTTGCGTGATCCAGCAGAATTCCACAGAAAACATATCCTTGGTGCCCGTAATATTCCTTCAAGTCAGTTGAAGACTAGTCTTGCAGCCCTGCGTAAAGACAAACCTGTCCTTCTCTACGAAAACCAACGTGCGCAACGTGTCACAAATGCGGCCCTTTACTTGAAAAAACAAGGTTTTTCTGAGATTTATATCCTTTCTTATGGTTTGGATTCTTGGAAAGGGAAAGTGAAGACTAGCTAACATTCTGTAAAAATCTGTCGAATGATAGATAAAGCTAGCATTTTATGGTATCATCATTTATATTAATTTTAAGGAGATTTTATAATATGAATTCACAAGAAAAGAAAAAACCTTCACTTATTTTAGGTATCTTATCTATCGTCCTTGGTTTGCTTTCTCCAATAGTGAGTCTGATTTTGGGGATCATAGGATTGGTTTTGGCTTTTTCATACCAAAAAGAATCTGGACTGGACTATAAAACAGAAAAAATTCTCAACATCGTAGGACTTGTAGTTTCTGTTCTTAACTGGATTCTAACAATCGCAGTAGTTTTTAGATAAGCAAAAAACAAAAAAGCTTTAGTTTTAAAGCTTTTTTTATTTTATCGACTCATCTCTAAATAGTTTTTAATGATTTGTAACTCTTTTTGGTTCAAAGGGAGGTAGTTACCTTCTGCTAAATCTGGGTTCAATGTAAAGTCCCCAAATTGGATTCTCTTGAGGCTAGTCACCTTAACACCAACCGAGAGGAACATTTTCTTGATTTGATGAAATTTTCCTTCTGAAATGGTGATAGAGGCTTGACTGAGGGAGGGACTTGCAGATAGAATCTCTAGTTTTGCGGGTTTACAGACAGTACCATCTAAAAAGACAATTCCCTTTTGAAAGGCTTGGATATGGTCAGGTGTTAGAAGTCCATTAACCTGGACTTGGTAAGTCTTATCGACATGATATTGGGGATGGAGGAGCTGAAAGCCCAAGGGACCGTTATCGGTCAAGAGGAGGAGTCCCGTTGTATCTCGGTCCAGTCGGCCAACGGCATAGAGCTTGTCAGACTGGATGTCAGATGGAAGCAGATCCATGACGGTCGGAAGTTCCTTGTCTTTGTTGGCTGTAACGACACCAGCAGGTTTATGAAGCATAAGATAGGTGTGTTCATAGCCTTGAATGATTCGATCCTGAAAAAGGAGTTCTTGTAGTCCTGTATCGATATTTTGAGCTAGGGATCGGGCTGGGCAACCATCGACTAGAATTTCCCCTTTTAGTAAGGCTTGTTTCATGGCCTTTCGGCTGATTTTTTCTTGAGCTAATAAATTATCTAAACGCATACTGTGCCTATCTTATCATAAGTCGCTTGCTTTGAAAAGGCTTGACGTGAAAAGAAAAGCATAGTGAAAACATTTACACTTGCTTGAGTTATGTTATTTACTTGAAATTATGGTATAATCGTTCAGTTAGAAAATAAATTTTGAATATTATAGAGGAAATCATGACAAAATTAAGAGAAGATATCCGTAACATTGCGATTATCGCCCACGTTGACCACGGTAAAACAACCCTCGTTGACGAATTATTGAAACAGTCAGAAACGCTTGATGCACGTACTGAATTGGCAGAGCGTGCTATGGACTCAAACGATATCGAAAAAGAGCGTGGAATTACCATCCTTGCTAAAAATACAGCCGTTGCCTACAACGGAACTCGTATTAACATCATGGACACACCAGGACACGCGGACTTTGGTGGAGAAGTTGAGCGTATCATGAAAATGGTTGACGGTGTTGTTTTGGTCGTAGATGCCTACGAAGGAACAATGCCACAGACTCGTTTCGTATTGAAAAAAGCTTTGGAACAAGACCTTGTCCCAATCGTGGTTGTTAACAAAATCGACAAACCATCAGCTCGTCCAGCAGAAGTAGTGGACGAAGTCTTGGAACTGTTCATCGAGCTTGGTGCTGATGACGACCAGCTTGACTTCCCAGTGGTGTATGCTTCAGCTATCAACGGGACTTCTTCATTGTCAGATGATCCAGCTGACCAGGAAGCTACTATGGCACCAATCTTTGACACGATTATCGACCATATCCCAGCTCCAGTAGATAACTCAGATGAGCCTTTGCAGTTCCAAGTATCACTTTTGGACTACAATGACTTCGTTGGTCGTATCGGTATCGGTCGTGTCTTCCGTGGTACTGTTAAGGTTGGGGACCAAGTTACCCTTTCTAAACTTGACGGCACAACTAAAAACTTCCGTGTTACAAAACTCTTCGGTTTCTTTGGTTTGGAACGTCGTGAAATCCAAGAAGCAAAAGCAGGTGATTTGATTGCCGTTTCTGGTATGGAAGATATCTTTGTCGGTGAAACTATCACTCCGACAGATGCAGTTGAAGCTCTTCCAATCCTACACATCGATGAGCCAACTCTTCAAATGACTTTCTTGGTTAACAACTCACCATTTGCTGGTAAAGAAGGTAAATGGGTAACTTCTCGTAAGGTAGAAGAACGCCTGCAGGCAGAATTGCAAACAGACGTTTCCCTTCGTGTTGACCCAACTGATTCACCAGATAAATGGACTGTTTCAGGACGTGGAGAATTGCACTTGTCAATCCTTATCGAAACAATGCGTCGTGAGGGATATGAACTTCAAGTATCTCGTCCAGAAGTTATCGTAAAAGAAATCGACGGTGTTAAATGTGAGCCATTTGAGCGTGTACAAATCGACACTCCAGAAGAATACCAAGGGTCTGTTATCCAAAGCCTTTCTGAACGTAAGGGTGAAATGTTGGATATGATTTCAACTGGTAATGGTCAAACTCGTTTGGTCTTCCTTGTTCCAGCGCGTGGTTTGATTGGATACTCAACTGAGTTCTTGTCAATGACTCGTGGTTACGGTATCATGAACCATACCTTTGACCAATACTTGCCATTGATTCCAGGTGAAATTGGTGGTCGTCACCGTGGTGCCCTTGTTTCTATCGATGCTGGTAAGGCTACAACATACTCCATCATGTCTATCGAAGAACGTGGTACGATCTTTGTCAACCCAGGTACTGAGGTTTATGAAGGAATGATCATCGGTGAAAACTCTCGTGAAAATGACTTGACAGTTAACATCACTAAGGCAAAACAAATGACTAACGTTCGTTCAGCTACTAAGGACCAAACAGCTGTTATCAAGACACCTCGTATCTTGACACTTGAAGAGTCTCTTGAGTTCTTGAACGACGATGAGTACATGGAAGTAACGCCTGAGTCTATCCGTTTGCGTAAACAAATCCTTAACAAAGCAGAGCGTGAGAAAGCTAACAAGAAGAAAAAATCAGCTGAATAAGAGCTAGAAAGAGAGAAAGATGGTCTATTTAGTCCTAGGGATTTTACTGCTCCTACTCTATGTATTTGCGACACCAGAAAGCATTAAAGGGACAGTCAATATCGTCGCTATGGTATGTATTTTAGTGGCACTCTTAATTTTGTTGGCTCTATCTTTTCTGAAAATTTTTCAATTACCAACAGAAATGTTCCTAGCAATAGCCATGTTAATCCTAGCTTACTTTAGTGTGAGAGACATCACACTCATGCCAGTCAAAAAAAGTAAAAGAAGATAAAAAGAGAGTTTCGGCTCTCTTTTTTTGGTAGGAATTTTACAATAGTTTGAATTGTTTTTTACTATAACATCATCTCTTTTGCTTGGATAATATGAATGGGAAAAACTGGAATAAAATTCGTTAATGACATCTATTTTTTAGGAAGTTGTAAAACTTCATTACTGATAATATCTTAGTAAAATATGTTGATAGATTAGATAGAAAGTGATATACTTAAGTTATAAGAAACCGATTTCAAAATAAGAAAGGATTAAATTTATACTCAATGAAANNCATATATAATCCAAGGCGACGTTGACGCGGTTTGAAGAGATTTTTGAAGAGTATTGTTGTCTTGGTGCTCAGGGTGTGATGGATTAAACTAGGAAAATAATTCTAAGAATTTATAAAAGATAAAATCTTTTTCTATAGGGTTATTCTCTTATACAAGGAGTCTACTATGAAGAAACTATTCATATTATTATCAACTTTTTTTCTCAGCTTCTTCCTTGCTTGGATTATTGTCTTACGTGCGCCACAATATTTATATGCAAGCTATGATTCCGTTTCCTTACTTCGTGTCAAAAAAGAGGCTCAGGAACCGACTCGTGAGGTATTTGAACAGGAATTGGAGAATTTTGTAAACTCAGAACAGAGTTTAATAGCTAGAAGAATTGTAGAGCCGAGTAAGGATGGGACGACTCACTTTACTTATGCAACTTATGGTCAGGGAACTTTACCAAAAGAATTCCAAGAAGCTAGTCAAGAAAGTCGTGAACGTAGTGATCCGCTAAATAGTTATCTCCTTTTGTCAGGCTCCTTGACGAAAGAAAAGCTTGCCGATAAATTAGGAGATTTGGGTTATAAAGCAATTGCTGACCGAAAGACACCTCCCTATTCTCTTGCTTTTCGAATGTTACTAAATCCCCTTATTTTAATTAGTTTAGCAATATTTGGCTTATCTTTCTTTGCTTTAGTGATTATCACTCGGATTAAGGAAATGAGAGCAGCAGGTATAAAACTCTTTTCTGGTCAGACTCTCTTATCCATTATGGGGCATTCTTTATCTACTGATATTAAGTGGCTCCTTCTATCAGCCCTCCTTTCCTTCCTAGGTGGGGGAGTCGTTCTTTTTAGTCAAGGTTTGTTTTATCCTATCTTGTTAGCCACCTATGGTTTTGGGATTAGTTTCTATCTGTTGTTTTTATTGGGTATTTCAATTTTACTAATGCTTCTTTATCTAATGAGTTTGAGTTACAAAGCATTAGTTCCCGTTATTAAGGGAAGATTACCCCTCAAACGCTTGATGATTTTAACCCTATTGTGTCAGTTGGTTGCTGTCTTTACAGTGGGCTACGCTGTTAAGACAGGTTTGACGTCTTACCAACGATTGAAAGAACTTGAAATTTCAAAACAAGCATGGCATGACAGAGTAGACTATTATCAAATTTCTTTTGGCTTAGGTGACAGAGTAAATGATACAGAAAATCAGAATAAGTGGTATGCCTTTGCCAAGGAAGCAATCGAAGAAGAACAGGCTCTATTTGTAAAAGATAATCTCATTCATTTTGCAAATCCTCAAGGAAAAAATGAAAACGGAGAGACACTGGATACCTATAGTCCAGATGCTAATGTTCTCTATGTCAGTCCAAGTTATTTAGACAAGGAAAATGTGGCTGTAAATGATGAGACTAGACAGAAACTAGCTCATCTTCAAAAAGGGGAATTTGGACTCTTATTACCAGAATCTCTTCGTTCACAGGAAGCAGAACTTAAGAAAGTTTTTGAAGAACGTTTGAACTATTACGGAAAATCAAGTGAGGAGGCAAGTGCTCCTTTAGAGTATGAAATGAGAGCGATTGTTAGCTATCTTCCAACTGGAGAAAAGCGATTTGTTTATAATAACGGTGAAAGCCCAGTATCCATTCAGTACTTAACCGATCCGATTTTAGTTGTATTTACTCCAACATCTACAGGTGATAGTTTCATTTCAAAATATGTTTGGTCTATCAATGCTGGAAAACAACTCTTTATCAAAGGATATGAGAGTGGGCTAGAACTCTTGAAGAAAGCTGGAATTTATGAGCAAGTATCCTATCTTAAAGAAGGAAGAAGTGTTTATCTAACTCGTTATAATGAAGTGCAAACTGAAACAGCAACTTTAATCCTAGGAGCTATTGTGGGGATAGCTAGTTCCTTGTTACTCTTTTATTCTGTCAATCTTCTATATTTCGAGCAATTCCGTCGAGATATCTTGATTAAACGAATTTCAGGTTTACGATTTTTTGAAACACATGCTCAGTATATGGTTAGCCAATTTGCCAGTTTTGTATTTGGTGCTAGTTTCTTTATTTTAAGCAGTCGAGACTTGGTGATTGGCTTGCTCACTTTATTAGTCTTTCTAGCTAGTGCAGTTTTGACGCTTTACCGTCAAGCTCATAAAGAATCGCGTGTTTCTATGACAATTATGAAAGGAAAATAGGATGATTGAACTAAAGAATATATCTAAAAAATTTGGAAGCCGTCAGCTATTTTCAGATACGAATCTTCATTTTGAAGGTGGGAAAATTTATGCCTTAATTGGTACAAGTGGCTGTGGTAAGACAACACTCTTGAATATGATTGGACGATTAGAGCCATATGACAAAGGACAAATCATCTATGATGGCACTTCTCTTAAAGACATCAAGCCTTCTGTTTTCTTTAGAGATTACTTAGGATACCTATTTCAAGATTTTGGCTTAATTGAAAGCCAAACCGTCAAAGAGAATCTCAATCTGGGTTTAGTTGGTAAAAAGTTGAAAGAGAAAGAGAAAATCTCTTTGATGAAACAAGCTCTAAACCGTGTAAACCTCTCTTATTTGGATTTAAAGCAACCTATCTTTGAATTATCAGGAGGAGAAGCACAACGTGTTGCACTAGCGAAGATAATTTTAAAGGATCCACCTTTGATCCTGGCAGATGAACCAACCGCTTCGCTAGACCCCAAAAACTCTGAGGAATTACTTTCTATCCTAGAATCTTTAAAAAATCCGAATCGAACCATTATTATTGCGACCCACAATCCTCTGATTTGGGAGCAAGTGGATCAAGTTATTCGAGTTACCGATTTATCAAATAGATGATATGGTAAG
Source organism: Streptococcus sp. 9903 (assembly GCF_013276625.1). Lineage (NCBI taxonomy): Bacteria > Bacillati > Bacillota > Bacilli > Lactobacillales > Streptococcaceae > Streptococcus > Streptococcus sp. 9903. The sequence continues at coordinate 44,465 of NZ_VMLI01000008.1, forward strand.
ATTCATACTCAATGAAAATCAAAAAGCAAACTAGGAAGCTAGCCGCAGGCTGCTCAAAGCACTGCTTTGAGGTTGTAGATGAAACTGACGAAGTCAGTAACCATATATACGGCAAGGCGAAGCTGACGTGGTTTGAAGAGATTTTCGAAGAGTATCAGTTAGAAGAAAGAGTCACAAACACACTTTGTGGCTTTTTTATTTCCATAAAAATGGTAAAATAGTAGGAGTAGAAATGGAGTTTGAGACATGAAAGTAATAGATCAATTTAAAAATAAGAAAGTCCTTGTTTTAGGTTTGGCCAAGTCTGGTGAATCTGCAGCTCGTTTGTTGGACAAGCTAGGTGCCATTGTGACGGTAAATGATGGGAAGCCTTTTGAGGACAATCCAGCTGCCCAAAGTTTGTTGGAAGAAGGAATCAAGGTTATCACAGGTGGCCATCCTTTGGAACTTTTGGATGAAGAGTTTGCCCTTATGGTGAAAAATCCAGGTATTCCCTACAGCAATCCCATGATTGAAAAGGCTTTGGCCAAAGGTATCCCTGTTTTGACTGAGGTGGAATTGGCTTACTTGATTTCAGAAGCGCCCATTATCGGTATCACAGGTTCAAATGGAAAAACGACCACAACGACTATGATTGGGGACGTTTTGACTGCTGCTGGGCAACATGGTCTTTTATCAGGAAATATCGGCTATCCTGCCAGTCAGGTTGCTCAAACAGCGACAGACAAGGACACTCTTGTTATGGAACTTTCTTCTTTCCAACTCATGGGCGTTCAAGAATTCCATCCTGAGATTGCGGTTATTACCAACCTCATGCCAACTCATATCGACTACCACGGTTCTTTTGAGGAATATGTAGCAGCCAAGTGGAATATCCAGAACAAGATGACAGCAGCTGATTTCCTTGTTTTGAACTTTAACCAAGACTTGGCAAAAGAATTGGCAAGAAAAACACAAGCTACAGTTGTACCATTCTCAACACTTGAAAAGGTTGATGGAGCTTATTTGGAAGATGGTCAACTCTACTTCCGTGGGGAAGTGGTCATGGCAGCGAATGAAATCGGAGTTCCAGGTAGTCACAATGTGGAAAATGCCCTTGCGACTATTGCTGTAGCTAAGCTTCGTGGTGTAGATAACCAGATCATCAAAGAAACTCTTTCAGCCTTTGGTGGTGTCAAACACCGTCTCCAATTTGTGGATGAAATCAAGGGTGTCAAATTCTATAATGATAGTAAATCAACCAATATCTTGGCTACCCAAAAAGCCTTGTCAGGATTTGACAACAGCAAGGTCATCTTGATTGCAGGTGGTTTGGACCGTGGCAATGAGTTTGACGAATTGGTTCCAGACATTACTGGACTCAAGAAGATGGTCATTCTCGGTCAGTCTGCAGAACGTGTTAAACGGGCAGCAGACAAGGCTGGTGTGGCATATGTGGATGCGACTGACATTGCAGATGCGACCCGCAAATCCTATGAACTTGCGACTCAAGGAGATGTGGTTCTTCTCAGTCCTGCCAATGCCAGCTGGGATATGTATGCTAACTTTGAAGTACGTGGCGACCTCTTTATCGACACAGTAGCGGAGTTAAATGAATAATATGAAAAAAATTGTCTTTACAGGTGGGGGGACGGTGGGACACGTTACTCTCAACCTTTTGTTGATGCCCAAGTTCATCGAAGATGGATGGGAAGTCCACTATATCGGAGATAAACGTGGCATCGAACACCAAGAAATCCTCAAGTCGGGTCTAGATGTCACCTTCCATTCCATTGCGACTGGGAAATTGCGTCGTTATTTCTCTTGGCAAAATATGCTGGATATCTTTAAAGTTGGGTGGGGAATTGTCCAATCGCTCTTTATCATGTTACGAATTCGTCCACAGGCTCTTTTTTCAAAGGGGGGCTTTGTCTCAGTACCGCCTGTTATCGCTGCGCGTGTGTCAGGAGTGCCTGTCTTTATTCACGAATCTGACCTGTCTATGGGCTTGGCCAATAAAATCGCTTATAAATTTGCGACCAAGATGTATTCAACCTTTGAGCAAGCTTCAAGTTTGTCTAAGGTTGAGCATGTGGGAGCAGTGACCAAGGTTTCAGACCAAAAAAATCCAGAACCAGATGAATTGGTGGATATCCAAACCCACTTTAATCAAAAATTGCCAACTGTATTGTTTGTCGGTGGTTCTGCAGGCGCTCGTGTCTTTAACCAATTGGTGACAGACCATAAGAAAGAGCTGACAGAGCGCTACAATATTATCAATCTAACTGGAGATTCTAGCCTGAACGAGTTGAGCCAAAATCTTTTTCGTGTTGACTATGTGACCAATCTCTATCAACCTTTGATGGAATTGGCTGATATTGTTGTGACACGAGGTGGTGCCAATACGATTTTTGAGCTCTTGGCCATGGCAAAATTGCATGTTATTGTGCCGCTTGGTCGTGAAGCTAGTCGTGGAGACCAGATTGAGAACGCAGCTTACTTTGTTAAGAAAGGCTATGCAGAAGAGCTTCAAGAAAGTGATTTGACCTTGGATAGTTTGGAAGAGAAGCTGTCTCACTTACTAAGCCACAAGGAAGACTACCAAGCTAAGATGAAGGCTTCTAAGGAATTGAAATCTCTAGCAGATTTTTATCAATTGTTGAAAAAAGATTTATCATAAGGAAAGTAAATGTCAAAAGATAAGAAAAATGAGGGCAAAGAAATCCTCGAAGAATTTAAAGAGTTATCAGAATGGCAGAAACGAAACCAAGAATATCTAAAAAAGAAGGCTGAAGAAGAGGCGGCTCTAGCTGAGGAGAAAGAAAAGGAAAGACAAGCTCGAATGGGAGAAAAATCCGAGAAGTCAGAGGACAAGGAGGGCTCGGAGAGTGAAGCGGACCCAGAAGATGAAGAATCAGCTAAGGAAAAGTCTGAAGAAAAAGTAGAAGCCCCAGAGGGTGACAAAAAGGAAGAAGAGATAGAAGAATCAGGGTCTAAAGAGAAGGAGGAACAGGATAAAAATCTTGCTAAAAAGGCTCCAAAGGAAAAAGCAGCCAAAGCAAAGATTCCTGGCCTCCATATCTTGCGAGCTCTAACGATTTTATTTCCAAGTCTGCTTTTATTGATTGTCTCTGCCTACCTACTAAGTCCTTATGCGACCATGAAGGATATCCGTGTTGAGGGAACGATGCACACTACGGCTGATGATATCCGACAGGCTTCAGGCATTCAGGATTCGGATTATACGATTAACCTTCTGCTAGACAAGGCAAAATATGAAGAGCGGATCAAGTCTAATTATTGGGTTGAATCAGCTCAACTTGTCTATCAATTTCCAACCAAGTTTACTATCAAGGTTAAAGAATACGATATTGTGGCCTACTATGTTTCTGGTGAAAATCATTATCCTATTCTTTCCAGCGGTCAGCTTGAGACTAGTTCTGTGAGCTTGGTCAGTTTGCCAGAAACTTATATATCAGTTCTCTTTAATGATAGCGAACAAATCAAGGCTTTTGTCTCAGAACTTGCTCAAATTAGCCCAGAACTCAAGGCAGCTATCCAAAAGGTGGAACTAGCTCCCAGCAAGGTGACTTCCGATTTAATTCGATTGACCATGAATGATTCGGACGAAGTCTTGGTTCCCTTGTCTGAAATGAGCAAGAAATTGCCTTATTACAGCAAGATTAAGCCACAATTGTCAGAACCGAGTGTGATTGACATGGAAGCTGGAATTTACAGCTACACTGTAGCGGATAAATTAATTATGGAAGCTGAGGAAAAGGCCAAACAAGAGGCTAAGGAAGCCGAGAAAAAACAGGAAGAAGAACGTAAACGTTTAGAAGAAGAACAGAAAAAACAAGAGGAAGAGAGCAATCGAAACCAAACGACCCAGCGCTCATCGCGTCGCTAGGTTTACCTTTTCTTTCATAGCTCTTTAGTTGCCATGTTTTTACTTGACAAGTGCTAGTAGAAATAATAGAATAGTAAAAAACCTTTAAAGCAGTCCAGAGAGGCAGCTAAGGTTAGACGGTGAAAGGGTGGAGACTACCCATTTTTCGTGGAACCTTGCTGTTGGCAGGTTCCTTTTTTCGTGGCTTCTTGTGGCCAGACTCTCTCACTAGCAAAGGTAAAAGGAGAAACCTATGCGAGAACATCGTCCAGTCATTGCTCTTGATTTTCCTAGTTTTGAGGCGGTCAAGGAATTTTTAGCTCTTTTCCCAGCAGAAGAAAGCCTTTATCTCAAGGTAGGGATGGAGCTTTATTACGCAACGGGTCCTGAGATTGTATCTTACTTGAAAGGTCTGGGTCATAGTGTCTTTTTGGATCTCAAGCTTCATGACATTCCCAATACAGTCAAGTCAGCTATGAAGGTCTTGTCTCAGCTTGGTGTGGATATGACCAATGTTCATGCTGCTGGCGGTGTAGAGATGATGAAGGCTGCGCGTGAAGGTCTTGGAAGTCAAGCAAAATTGATAGCTGTAACGCAGCTCACATCAACGTCAGAAGCCCAGATGCAGGAGTTTCAAAATATCCAAACCAGTCTGCAAGAGTCTGTCATTCATTATGCTAAGAAGACAGCTGAAGCGGGATTAGATGGTGTCGTTTGCTCGGCTCAGGAAGTGGAAGTCATCAAGCAGGCTACCAATCCAGATTTTATCTGTCTGACACCAGGGATTCGTCCAGCTGGTGTTGCAGTTGGAGATCAAAAACGAGTCATGACACCTGCTAATGCCTATCAAATCGGTAGTGACTATATCGTAGTGGGACGTCCCATTACCCAAGCTGAGGATCCTGTTGCAGCTTATCATGCCATCAAGGATGAATGGACACAGGACTGGAATTAAAGAATAGATTATAAAAATAAAAGGAGAATACCATGACACTTGCTAAAGATATCGCTAGCCACCTCTTGAAAATTCAAGCCGTTTACCTCAAACCAGAGGAGCCTTTCACTTGGGCATCTGGTATCAAGTCGCCGATTTACACAGATAACCGTGTAAGTCTTGCCTATCCAGAAACTCGTACCCTAATTGAAAATGGCTTTGTGGAAGCTATCAAAGAAGCCTTTCCAGAGGTAGAAGTCATTGCAGGAACTGCAACAGCAGGGATTCCACACGGAGCTATTATTGCTGACAAGATGAATCTGCCATTTGCCTACATCCGTAGCAAACCAAAAGACCACGGTGCTGGTAATCAAATCGAAGGTCGCATAGCTCAAGGTCAAAAAATGGTAGTAGTTGAAGACCTTATTTCAACAGGTGGTTCTGTTCTTGAAGCAGTAGCAGCAGCCAAGCGAGAAGGAGCAGATGTACTTGGAGTTGTAGCGATTTTTAGTTACCAATTGCCAAAAGCAGATCAGAACTTCTCAGATGCAGGTGTCAAACTTGTGACGCTTTCTAACTACAGTGAACTCATCCATCTAGCCCAAGAAGAAGGCTATATCACACCAGAAGGACTCGATCTTCTAAAACGCTTTAAAGAAGACCAAGAAACTTGGCAAGAGGTGTAAAAAATCAAAAGACTAAAAGGTTAAAAATTATACTATTCTGTCATATCAGGTATATGGATGACAAGATTCAAGTTGTTAATGTTTTTTACGTCAATTGTTTCAGTTTTAGATTTGCTTAGCTTGCTCTTATATAAAAAGTAGCACACGTCATGAAAGTTACAAGGATTAAAGTATAATCCATAAACATGGTCAGATTTCCTTTTCTGAGATTTTGGAATTTCTTGCTTATCCCAGTCTTTTCAGTGATTTTAGCGCCAAGTTCTTTTTAGTTTTGAAAGATTATCCGTGAATTTCTTGGTTATTTATGATAAAATGGGAGTATCGCAAAAAATGACTCATCGTATTCAATTTTGAGTAAAACTAGGAGGATCCCATGTCTACAGAACATATGGAAGAACTAAATGACCAGCAGATCGTTCGCCGTGAAAAAATGGCTGCGCTCCGTGAACAAGGAATCGATCCCTTTGGAAAACGCTTTGAACGTACTGCAAATTCACAAGAATTAAAAGATAAATTTGCTGACCTCGATAAAGAACAATTACATGATAAAAACGAAACAGCTACTATCGCAGGACGCTTGGTAACCAAACGTGGTAAAGGTAAAGTAGGTTTTGCCCACCTTCAAGACCGTGAAGGTCAAATCCAGATCTACGTTCGTAAGGATGCTGTCGGTGAAGAAAACTACGAAATCTTCAAAAAAGCAGACCTTGGTGACTTCCTTGGTGTCGAAGGTGAAGTGATGCGTACGGATATGGGAGAACTCTCTATCAAGGCTACTCACATCACACACTTGTCTAAGGCTCTTCGTCCTCTACCAGAGAAATTCCATGGTTTGACAGACGTTGAAACAATTTACCGTAAACGTTACCTTGACTTGATTTCTAACCGTGAAAGCTTTGAACGCTTTGTCACTCGTTCAAAAATCATCTCTGAAATCCGTCGTTACCTTGACCAAAAAGGTTTCCTTGAAGTGGAAACACCTGTTCTTCATAACGAAGCCGGTGGTGCTTCTGCCCGTCCATTTATCACCCACCACAATGCCCAAAACATTGACATGGTACTTCGTATCGCGACTGAGCTTCACTTGAAACGCCTTATCGTGGGTGGTATGGAACGCGTCTATGAAATTGGCCGTATCTTCCGTAACGAAGGAATGGATGCTACTCACAACCCTGAATTTACTTCTATCGAAGTTTACCAAGCTTATGCAGACTTCCAAGACATCATGGACTTGACGGAAGGCATTATCCAACATGCTGCTAAAGCTGTTAAAGGTGATGGTCCAGTCAACTATCAAGGTACTGAAATCAAGATCAACGAACCATTTAAACGTGTTCACATGGTGGATGCTATCAAAGAAATTACTGGTGTCGATTTCTGGCAAGACATGACTTTGGAAGAAGCTAAAGCTATCGCTGCTGAGAAGAAAGTTCCAGTTGAGAAACACTACACTGAAGTTGGTCACATCATCAATGCCTTCTTTGAAGAGTTTGTTGAAGAAACCTTGATCCAACCAACCTTTGTCTATGGACATCCAGTAGCTGTATCTCCACTCGCGAAGAAAAATCCTGAAGACCAACGCTTTACTGACCGTTTCGAGCTCTTCATCATGACTAAGGAGTACGGTAATGCCTTTACTGAGCTCAACGACCCAATCGACCAACTTAGCCGTTTTGAAGCCCAAGCTAAAGCCAAAGAACTTGGTGATGATGAAGCGACAGGAATCGACTATGACTACATCGAGGCTCTTGAATACGGTATGCCACCAACAGGTGGTTTGGGAATCGGTATCGACCGTCTCTGCATGCTCCTCACTGATACAACTACTATCCGTGATATATTGCTCTTCCCAACAATGAAATAAGCTCTTATCCTCTGGTACTTGCCAGGGGATTTTTTTGATGCAAAAAGAGACTGAATTTAAGGAGAAAATGAAGTATAGTGTATTGAAGTTGAAATAGTACACTTTGATTTCTAAGACATTGTTAGAAATTGGTTTAAATTCCCTAATCAATTTGCGCATGTTTTATTTCATTTTACGATAGTACGCTGAAACTTTTCAAAAAGTACTAGAAATTGACTTGGACTCCCCAATTGATTTGTTCAGATTCACTATAAATAAAAAATTAATAAGAGGGATAGGAAGTTAGCGTCAACTAGGATAGTATCTTGCTTAAACAGTATTATGGGACTGATATAAGTCCATAGGCTCTATTAGAGGATGTTCTGGTGTCTTATTCACTTGTTTTTTATAGCATTAGTAGATAGAATCAGCAAATAAAAAAGTAGTTCAAATGCCTGGCAGCAAAAAATCTCAACGATTCACTTAATATAGACTAAAGTTTAGAGTTTAAGGAAAGTAGGGATAGTATATTGTATGAAAAAATAAGATGGTTTTTAAGCAAAACTCTTGAAAATGATTGAAAAAAGAGTTATTATAGTTGTATAGTAAAAAGCAAACGCTTACTTAATCAAGGAGGACAGTTTATGTCATACAAAACAAGCAATGCAGAAGGTCATGTAGATTTCATCAATACCTATGATTTGGAGCCCATGGCGCAAAAAGTGATCCCTAAAGCAGCCTTTGGTTATATCGCCAGTGGAGCAGAGGATACTTTTACTTTACGGGAGAACATCCGTGCTTTTAACCACAAACTCATCGTTCCGCATACGCTTTGCAATGTAGAAAATCCAAGTACAGAGATTGAATTTGCAGGTGAAAAACTGTCTTCACCAATCATTATGGCGCCTGTTGCGGCTCATAAATTAGCTAATGAACAGGGTGAAGTGGCGACTGCGCGTGGTGTGCATGAGTTTGGTTCTCTTTATACAACTAGCTCATACTCTACTGTTGACCTTCCAGAGATTTCTGAAGCCCTTCAAGGGACACCTCACTGGTTCCAATTTTACTTTAGTAAGGATGACGGTATCAACCGCCATATCATGGACCGTGTGAAGGCTGAAGGTTATAAAGCGATTGTCTTGACGGCAGATGCTACTGTAGGGGGTAATCGTGAAGTGGATAAGCGTAATGGTTTTGTCTTCCCAGTTGGCATGCCGATTGTTGAAGAATACCTGCCAGAAGGTGCTGGTAAATCAATGGACTTTGTTTACAAATCAGCTAAACAACGCTTGTCTCCACGTGATGTAGAATTTATCGCTGAATACTCAGGACTTCCTGTGTATGTCAAGGGACCACAATGCCGTGAGGACGTTGAACGTTCGCTTGCTGCAGGAGCTTCTGGTATCTGGGTAACCAACCACGGTGGTCGTCAAATCGACGGTGGACCAGCTGCATTTGATTCACTTCAAGAAGTAGCAGAAGCAGTCGACAAACGCGTACCAATTGTCTTTGACTCAGGTGTTCGTCGTGGTCAACATGTCTTTAAAGCCTTGGCTTCAGGAGCAGACTTGGTAGCTATTGGTCGCCCTGTTATCTATGGCTTGGCTCTCGGCGGTAGTGTTGGTGTGCGTCAAGTCTTTGAACACTTGAATGCGGAATTGAAGACAGTTATGCAGTTGTCTGGAACTCAGACCATTGAAGATGTCAAACATTTCAAACTCCGTCACAACCCATACAACCCAACCTTCCCAGTTGACCCACGTGACTTAAAATTGTATTGATAAAAGAGATTGCCTCCACTGAATGTGGAGGTTTTTCTTCGTGTATTGGAAGAATAAATCACCATTAAAAACAATATAAATATATTTTCTAATCAAATATCTTGCTAGGGCTTTCATTTTTTGCTATACTGGTGCAGTAATTAAATAATAAAGACATTTGGGGTGCTTTAGGCTGAGATGATACCCATTGAACCTGATACAGTTAAGACTGTCGAAGGGAAATGTGAAACGTTTTTTCGTATGTCGAAATGAACGGTCTAATCTTGTAAGCTAAACTCTAATTCTTGATTGTAATTGGAGTTTTTTTGTTTATATAAGCTGGATGAAGGTGATACAAAGCATTTAGGTAGCTCTTCTTGAACGCCCTTGATTTTCTTTAAAAAGGTCAAGTAAAACTAGGATTTTCTTGGTGTTTTGTTGATTACGAACGAGTAAAAGGAGGAAAAATAAATATGGAAACACAGGTTTATGCATTTCAGCCAGGTTTGATTGTTGGAGAATTATTAAAAAATAGTCAGAAGGATTGGCAGGCTGCAATCAATCATCGTTTTGTCAAGGAACTTTTTACGGGGACAATTGAGAATAAGGTCTTAAAGGATTACTTGATTCAAGATTATCACTTCTTTGATGCCTTCTTATCCATGCTAGGTGCTTGCGTAGCCCACGCAGACCAGCTTGAATCCAAGCTCCGTTTTGCCAAGCAACTAGGCTTTCTTGAAGCAGATGAAGATGGTTATTTCCAAAAGGCTTTCAAAGACTTAAAAGTATCTGAGAATGACTATCTGGAAGTGACCTTGCACCCTGTAACAAAAGCCTTTCAGGATCTGATGTATTCGGCAGTGGCTTCATCAGACTATGCCCATCTTTTGGTCATGCTGGTCATTGCAGAAGGACTCTATTTAGACTGGGGTTCTAAAGATTTGGCTCTACCTGAAGCCTACATTCATTCGGAATGGATCAATCTCCACAGAGGTCCTTTCTTTGCAGAGTGGGTTCAATTTCTGGTTGACGAACTCAATCGTGTCGGAAAAGGTCGAGAAGATTTGACAGAACTTCAGCAACGCTGGAATCAAGCGGTCGCTTTAGAATTAGCCTTTTTTGATATTGGTTATGATGCCTAGAGAAAGTTCAGGATACTGACAAATTTGACGAGGTAAATCATTCAATGTAACTGAAAAAAATTCTCAACTAAAGATAGAGATAAATCGAAATCAATAGATCGTATAAAGTGAAAAGAAAGGAATTCAATATGACAAGTTTAAAATTATTAAAAGAAAAAGCACCTTTGGTCATTTGCATAACCAATGATGTAGTAAAAAATTTCACAGCAAATGGATTAGTAGCACTGGGTGCCTCACCAGCTATGAGCGAGTACCCAGCAGACTTAGAAGATTTATTAAAATATGCTGGAGGATTATTGATTAACATTGGGACTTTAACGGATGATAATTGGAAATTATACCAAGCTGCTCTGAAAATTGCAGAGAAATATAATGTCCCAGCAGTTTTAGATCCTGTAGCCTGTGGAGCAGGAGAATATAGAAAAAAAGTAGCAGATGATTTAATCAACAATTACAAACTAGCTGCGATTAGGGGGAATGCTGGAGAGATTGCTTCTTTAGTAGGTATAAATGTGGCATCTAAAGGAGTAGATAGTGCTGGTGTGGATAATATTGATGAGATTGCTCTAGCAGCCAACGCTAAGTTTCATATTCCAATAGTAGTGACTGGAGAAGTTGATGCGATTGCTGTTAATGGAGAAGTGGTAACGATTCATAATGGTAGTGCCATGATGCCAAAAGTCATTGGGACAGGATGTTTATTAGGGGCAGTGGTAGCAAGCTTTATCGGACTAGAAAAAGGTCAAGAATTGAAATCATTAGAAACAGCAATGTTGGTTTACAATATCGCTGGAGAAATGGCAGAAAAACGTCCAAATGGACATCTTCCTGGAACATTTAAAGTTGAATTTATGAATGCCTTATACGAGATTTCAGATGAAGATGTAAAGGAATTCAAAAGAGTGAAGTAAAATGTTTCATAAAGAATTACTAAAACTATATTTTATTTGTGGAACGACTACTTGCCAAGGAAAAGATCTATATAGAGTCGTTGAGGAAGCCTTAAAAGGTGGTATAACCTTATTTCAATTTCGTGAAAAAGGGGAGGGAGCCTTAGAAGGTAAAGAAAAAGTCGAATTAGCAATTAAACTACAGGATCTTTGTAAAAAATACAATGTTCCATTTATCGTTAATGATGATATTGAGTTAGCATTGGAAATAGATGCTGATGGCGTACATGTAGGACAAGATGACCTTGGAGTTGATGAAATTAGAAAATTGATGCCAGATAAAATAATTGGTCTTTCTATAAAAAATGAGGAAGAATTTCAACAATCAAAAGTTGAATATGTAGATTATGTCGGTGTTGGTCCTGTATTTGATACCCAGTCAAAGGATGATGCTGGTGGTGCTATAGGTTATGAAGGTCTTAAATTGATAAGAAAACTATTGCCACAAATGCCCTTAGTTGCAATTGGTGGGATACAGACGCAACATATTAAAGACATTATACAGACCAATATAGATGGTGTTTCAATCATTTCAGCAATATCGTATGCAAAAAATATAGAAAAAACTGTTCGAGAAATGAGTGAACAATAGGTATCAATCTATCCTTGGATTCTGAGTAGGATTTTCCTTTTTTAAAAAGCTATGTTCAGATTCAGCTTGAATGGCTAATTCATCAAACAGGTCATTTGTTTTTTGCAAAAGAAAGATCTGCTGTATTTATGAGTGCAAGGCTGTATTTCCAGTTCAATTTCTTGAACTAGTATAAAATGTGTGTTATAATAATCACATAATTAAATAATAAAGACATTTGGGGTGCTTTAGGCTGAGATGATACCCATTGAACCTGATACAGTTAATACTGGCGAAGGGAAATGTGAAATGTTTTTTTCGTATGTCGAAAAGAACGGTCTAATCTTGTAAGCTGAACTCTAATTCGTATCTGTAATTAGAGTTTTTTCTTTTACGAAACTGGATGAAGGTGATATAAATCCTTTTGGTAGCTCACCTTGAGTGCCCCAATTTTCTTTAAAAAAAGGAGTTTTTTATGTTGAAAAAATGGCAGTTAAAAGATGTTATTTTGCTTGCTTTCTTGTCTATCTTTTTTGGTGGCGTTTTCGTTGGTTCAGGATATGTGTATAATATTCTCAGCCTACTCTTAACACCTCTTGGTTTACAGGCTTTTGCCAATGAAATCCTCTTTGGACTCTGGTGTATGGCTGCGCCCATTGCTGCCATCTTTGTTCCGAGAGTCGGAAGTGCAACGATTGGAGAAGTGCTAGCTGCGCTTGCTGAAGTCCTTTATGGTAGCCAATTCGGTCTAGGTGCCCTTTTGTCTGGCTTGGTTCAAGGTTTGGGAAGTGAACTTGGTTTTATCGTAACCAAGAATCGCTATGAAAGTTGGCTCTCTCTAACTGTTAGTAGTATTGGGATTACGCTTGTTAGCTTTGTCTATGAATACATTAAGTTAGGTTACTACGCCTTCTCTCTTCCTTTTGTCCTTTCCTTGCTTGTGGTGCGTTTTATTTCTGTTTATTTCTTCTGTACCATTTTGGTTCGTGCCATTGTCAAACTCTATCATCAGTTTGCAACTGGAGGAAAGGCATAGATGGGGCTGGAATTACGGGAGATTCAGGCCCCAATTTTTTCGGAACCGCTTGATTTTACTTTTCATGAGCAAGCTTTTACCTTGTTAGTTGGGAGTAGTGGGTCTGGAAAATCGAGCCTCTTTCAAGTTATTGCCCAAGTTAGTTCTCTTCCCTATAGCGGTCAAGTCCTGATAGATGAGAGCGAGGTCAGTCAGCTTTCTATCATCGAACGTGTCCAAACGGTTGGTATTCTCTTTCAAAATCCCAATCATCAATTTACCATGGAGAACTTGTTTGAGGAGCTGATTTTTACCTTGGAGAATATCGGCTATCCCGTTCAGGAAATTGATTCTAAAATAGCAGAGGTTGTCCAGCAATGTCGTTGCAAGGACATCTTGCACCGTCCCATCCATCACTTATCAGGTGGAGAAAAGCAAAAGGCTGCTTTGGCTGTTCTCTTTGCTATGAATCCTAGGGTCTATCTATTAGATGAGCCCTTTGCTTCCATTGATCGCAAGAGTAGGATAGAGATATTGGAGATTCTAAAAGAGTTGGTCTCTAATGGGAAGACAGTTATTTTGTGCGACCATGATTTATCTGATTATGAAGCCTATATCGACCATATGGTGGGGCTAAGAGTTGGACAACTAAGGGAAGTGTTTCAAATCCCTGCCTCTGAAATGACACAGGCTGTTTCAAAGGAGGTTGCTTCTAGCCCAGAACTATTCCATATGGATCGAACGACTTGTGAGCTTGGTAACCGCCCCCTCTTTTCGATTGCTGATTTCACATTTTACCAAGGAATTTCCTGTATTTTGGGTGACAATGGTGTCGGGAAATCAACCCTCTTTCGGTCTATTCTTCAATTTCAAAAGTATAAGGGGCGCATTACCTGGAGGGGGACAGTCCTGAAAAAGAAAAAGAGTTTGTATCGTGACCTGACGGGTGTTGTTCAGGAAGCTGAGAAACAGTTTATCCGAGTCAGTCTGCGAGAAGAGCTTCAATTAGATGGACCTGATTCTGAAAGAAATCAACGAATTTTCCAAGCTTTACGATATTTTGATCTGGAGCAGGCTCTTGATAAGAGTCCCTATCAATTAAGTGGTGGTCAGCAAAAAATTCTTCAGCTCTTGACCATCTTGACCAGTAAGGCTTCAGTGATCTTGCTAGATGAACCTTTTGCAGGTTTGGATGATAGAGCTTGCCATTATTTTTGCAAGTGGATTGTGGAGGAGAGAAATCAAGGAAGAAGTTTTCTGATCATTAGCCATCGTTTAGATCCCTTGATCTCTGTGGTTGATTATTGGATTGAGATGACTAGTCAGGGTCTTCGTCATGTGAAATCAGTGACAATTACCAAACCACTTACGTCTCAGAGTAGCAATATCCAAGGGGAGGTGAGATAGTATGGTCAAAGTAGCAACCCAGACACCGATTATCAGTCTCTTCTTGCTGATTTTATCCTTGGAAACATCTTTCATTCCTTCGATTGCTCTGAATCTTTCGGTAGTCGCATTCTGTATTCTCTTTATGCTCTATTACCGTCGATTTAAAGTATTGGCTTGGATGATTCTGCTCGCCATTTTGCCATCCTTTGCCAACTACTGGGCAGTTCAGTTACATGGAGATGCTTCGCAGGCAGTCATGCTTGGAACGAGGGCCTTTGTGACCGTTTGTATTGGTCTTGTTTTTGTTTCCTCTATTTCCCTAAAAGAGCTTCTCTTGTACTTGGCCCAAAAGGGGTTATCACGCTCTTGGGCCTATGCCTTGATTGTGGTATTTAATTCCTTCCCCCTCATTCAGCAAGAAATCAAGTCCCTAAAAGAAGCTTGCCTATTACGTGGTCAAGAACTGCATTTTTGGTCGCCCTTGATTTACAGCAAGGTTCTGATGACAGTCTTTAGGTGGCGCCATCTTTACCTGAGAGCCCTGTCGGCGCATGGATATGACGAACATGCACAGTTGAAGAATAGCTATCGGACTTTTTATATTCCTAAAAAAACAAAATTAATCTACCTGCTTTTCTTTTTATTGCTTCAAACCAGTCTATTTTTATAAAGGAGTTATTATGGAATTTACAGATATTGCGATGGAATTATCCAAGGAAGCTTGGCAGGCTTCCTTTCATCATCCCTTTATTTTACAATTACAAGAGGGGGATTTAGAACCTGCCGTTTTCCGCTATTACCTGATTCAGGATGCCTACTATCTGAAGGCCTTCTCAGAAATCTATCACCTTTTGGCTGATAAGACTTCAAACCAAGAGATGAAAAGACTCTTGAAACAAAATGCTCAGAGTCTAGTGGAGGGTGAGTTATTTATCCGCCAACAATTTTTCAAGGAATTGGAAATCAGCGATCAGGAAATGGAGCAACATCCAATCGCTCCAACCTGCTATCATTACATTTCTCACATTTATCGGCAATTTGCAGAGCCAAACTTGGGCATTGCCTTTGCAAGTTTGCTGCCTTGTCCTTGGTTATACCATGATATAGGCAAATCACTTAATCTTAAACCATCACCAAATCCTCTCTACCAACAATGGATTGAAACTTATATTACGGATGAGTTAGAGCAACAGATCAGAGAGGAGGGAGAGCTAGTCAATCAACTCTATCGCGAAAGTAATGAGACAGACAAGAAAAAAATGCTAGATGCCTTCCACATCAGTGTTCACATGGAAGCTAAGTTTTGGCAAATGGCCTACCAACACCAGACATGGAAGAGTGATTTACACTCTTTAGAAAAAGGAGAAGAATAGAAATATGAGAAAGCACCAATTGCAAGTTCACAAATTAACCATTTTATCCATGATGATTGCCCTTGATGTAGTCCTTACGCCTATCTTTCGGATTGAGGGAATGGCACCGATGTCCAGTGTAGTCAATATTCTAGCAGGAATCATGATGGGACCTGTTTATGCCTTGGCTATGGCTACAGTCACAGCCTTTATCCGTATGACGACTCAAGGGATTCCGCCTTTAGCTCTCACAGGAGCGACTTTTGGAGCCCTCCTTGCAGGTCTCTTTTATAAGTATGGTCGAAAATTTCATTATTCCGCTCTAGGAGAGATTTTGGGAACAGGTATTATTGGTTCTATTGTTTCCTATCCTGTTATGGTACTCTTTACAGGATCGGCCGCTAAGCTTAGTTGGTTTATCTATACTCCTCGATTTTTTGGAGCAACCTTGATTGGTACAGCGATTTCCTTTATTGCCTTTCGATTTTTAATCAAGCAGGAATTCTTTAAAAAAGTGCAAGGATATTTCTTTGGTGAAAGGATAGACTGATGCAGGCATTGACAAATCCTTTTCCTCTGGAAATGACTTCCCTAATTCACTGTATTACCAATGAGATTTCTTGTGAGATGCTAGCAAATGGGATTTTGGCTTTGGGATGTAAACCAGTTATGGCAGATGATTCCCGTGAGGTTCTTGATTTTACTAAGCAAAGCCAGGCACTCTTCATCAATTTGGGGCATTTGTCAGCTGAGAAGGAAAAAGCAATCCGTATGGCAGCTTCTTATGCAGCTCAAGTTTGTCTCCCAATGGTAGTAGATGCGGTTGGCGTAACAGCTTCAGTCATTCGTAAGAGCTTAGTTAAAGACCTTTTAGACAATAGCCCTACGGTCCTTAAAGGAAATATGTCAGAAATCCGAAGTCTTGTTGGCTTAAAACACCACGGCGTTGGGGTCGATGCCAGTGCTAAAGATCAAGAAACGGAGGATTTGCTTCAAGTCTTGAAAGACTGGTGTCAGACCTATCCTGGTATGTCATTCTTAGTTACTGGTCCTAAGGACCTCATCGTTTCGAAGAATCAGGTCGCTGTACTGGGAAATGGCTGTACAGAATTAGACTGGATAACAGGGACAGGAGACTTGGTTGGAGCCTTGACAGCCGTTTTTCTCAGCCAAGGAAAGACTGGATTTGAAGCTTCGTGTTTAGCAGTCTCTTATCTTAATATCTCCGCTGAGAGAATAGTTGTTCAAGGAATGGGATTGGAAGAATTTCGTTACCAAGTACTCAATCAGTTTTCGCTTCTAAGGAGAGATAAAAACTGGTTAGATGCCATCAAAGGAGAGGTTTATGAATAGAGAAGCACTTAGACTATATCTGGTAACCAATCGCTACCAAGATTCCGTGGAAAGATTTCTTGAAAAGGTTGAGACGGCTTGCCGTTCAGGGGTTACCATAGTCCAATTACGAGAAAAAAATCTCACAACCAATCAATATTATCAACTAGCAAAACAAGTCAAGGAAATAACAGATGTTTATCAGGTACCCTTGATAATCGATGATCGTTTGGATGTTTGTCTTGCAGTCGATGCTGCAGGTCTGCATATCGGAGACGATGAATTACCAGTTTCGGTTGCCCGACAAGTCTTGGGACCTGAAAAAATCCTCGGTGTCACCGCTAAAACAATAAAAAGAGCTCTGGAAGCAGAAACATCAGGTGCAGATTACTTGGGGACAGGAGCCATTTTCCCAACCACCACCAAGGAAAATGCGCCCATTACTCTGATATCGACCTTGAAAACAATTTGCCAAACGGTTGACATTCCAGTAGTTGCTATTGGCGGCTTGACTTCAGAGAACATTGACCAGCTTATGGGCACTGGCATAGCTGGAGTAGCTGTAGTGCGTGATTTGATGCAGGCAGAAGATATTGAGGCAAAAACCCAAGCCTTTTTATCAAAGCTGGATGACATTATTTCCTAACTAATACTCAATGAAAATCAAAGAGCAAATTAGGAAGCTAGCTGCAGGTTACTCAAAGCACAGCTTTGAGGTTGCAGATGGAAGCTGACGTAGTTTGAAGAGATTTTCGAAGAGTATAAAAACTCTCTAATTCCCTTAAAGTAGGAACTAGAGAGTTTTTTTCTTAATCTTTAAAAGTTGTATGGTTGACTGGGCCAGAGCCATGACCGAGTTGAGGAGCGTCTTGGATGGCTTTTGTGATAAAGGCCTTGGCCTTATCGACTGCCTGATAGAGAGTCTTGCCCTTGGCTAGTTCAGCCGTAATCACTGCAGCAAAGGTACACCCAGTACCATGGGTGTGACAGGTTTGAATTCGTGGGCTTTCCCAGACAAATTGGTCATCCTTGGTAAAGAGGAAATCCTTGGCACCGCCTTCGAGATGCCCACCTTTGATTACCACAGACTGAGGACCAAATTCTTTTAAAATCAGGCGACCGGCACGCTGCATGTCTTCAGGATCATGGATTGAAAAACCAACAATCTCTTCTGCCTCAGGAAGATTGGGCGTGATAATGGTTGCAAGGGGAAGTAGGTTTGTTTTTAGGTAAGTTCTGGCACTGGTACCAATCAGGGTGTCACCGCTTGTTGCGACCATAACAGGGTCAAGGACGTAGGGACAGTCCAACTTTTTAAGATAGGGTTGGATGATTTCCATGATTTCGGTAGTTGCCAACATCCCAGTTTTTACAGCCTGAGGTGGAATATCAGAAAAGACACTGTCCAATTGGGCTTTCAACATTTGAGGAGAAACGTGCTCGATTAATTGAACACCTCTGGTATTTTGAGCGACAAGACTGGTTACAACAGCCATTCCATAGACATCTCTAGCTTGGAACGACTTTAAATCAGCCATAATGCCAGCACCACCACTGGGGTCAGTACCTGCAATGGTCAAAGCAACGGGTAAATAAGTCATCTAAAACCTCCCAACCAACTGAAGTTTGTATTCTCAAGAACAAGCAAGTCTGTTTTAGGAAGGTAATAGAAGACTGCTAGTCCCCATTATCATTTCCACTTCCATCAGCTAGCATTACCTAGATTGAGTCAAAGGGTCTAACAGTTGTTAATCTCAGCTTTACGCACCCCTAGTGGTTGTTTTCTTTTTTTCTTTAGTATAGCATATTTTTATTGTTTATATAGTAATATTTGACTGCAAATCGTTTTTTAAATGATTAAAATTCTATTTTTTAAAGAAAAGATTGATTTTATAATTGACAAATGTAGATTTTAAGAGTATACTATTTAACATAATTGACAAATGTAGATTTTGGAGGTGTGATGATGCAGATTTCAGATGCAGAATGGCAGGTAATGAAGATTATTTGGATGCAAGGAGAGCAGACTAGTACGGATTTGATTAGGGTTCTGGCGGAGCGGTTCGACTGGTCCAAGTCGACCATTCAGACTCTTTTGGCTCGTTTGGTTGAGAAAGAGTGTCTGACAAGGAAAAAAGAAGGCAAGTTCTTTGTCTATTCAGCCCTTTTAACTTTGGAACAAAGTCGGGATTTACTTGTCCAAGATATCAAGGACAAGGTTTGTTCTCGTAGGATTAAGAACTTGTTGGCTGATTTGATTACTGAATGTGATTTTACTCAGGCTGACTTGGAAGACTTGGAAGCTGTGATTTCTGAGAAGAAATCAAGCGCTGTAACAAAAGTAAAATGTAATTGTATGTAAAGGAGACGTCATGTTAAATAGTATTGTAACCATTATTTGTATTGCCCTTATCGCGTTTATCTTGTTCTGGTTTTTCAAAAAGCCTGAAAAATCTGGACAAAAGGCCCAGCAAAAAAAGGGCTACCAAGAGATTCGAGTGGAGGTCATGGGGGGCTATACGCCTGAGTTGATTATCCTCAAGAAATCAGTGCCAGCCCGCATTATCTTTGACCGCAAGGATCCTTCACCCTGTCTGGATCAAATTGTTTTTCCAGATTTTGGTGTCCATGCGGACCTACCTATGGGGGAAGAGTATGTAGTGGAAATCACGCCTGAGCAGGCTGGAGAGTATGGTTTCTCTTGTGGCATGAATATGATGCACGGTAAGATGATAGTAGAGTAGGAGGAGACTATGACTGAAATTGTAAAAGCAAGTCTTGAAAATGGTGTTCAAAAAATCCGTATCACGGCAGACAAAGGCTATCATCCAGCCCACATTCAACTGCAAAAAGGAGTTCCTGCTGAGATCACCTTTCACCGTGTGACACCTTCAAACTGTTATAAGGAGATTCTTTTTGAAGAAGAAGGCATCTTGGAACCAATCGGCGTAGACGAAGAGAAAACAATTCGTTTTACACCTCAAGAATTAGGCCAACATGAATTTTCTTGTGGTATGAAGATGCAAAAGGGAAGCTATACAGTCGTTGAGAAGACTCGAAAATCTCTGTCACTTTTACAGCGTTTTTGGATTACTAGTATCTTTACTGTGCCTCTTGTGATCCTCATGATTGGGATGTCGACAGGAGGAATTAGTCACCAAGTCATGCGTTGGGGCACCTTTTTAGCCACAACACCGATTATGCTAGTAGCAGGTGGTCCTTATATTCAAAGTGCTTGGGCTAGTTTTAAAAAGCACAATGCCAACATGGATACCTTGGTTGCTCTGGGAACCCTAGTGGCCTATTTCTATAGCTTAGTTGCCCTCTTCGCTGGCCTCCCCGTTTACTTTGAAAGTGCTGCATTTATCTTCTTCTTCGTTCTTATGGGAGCCGTTTTTGAGGAGAAAATGCGGAAAAATACTTCCCAAGCTGTGGAGAAATTACTTGACTTGCAGGCTAAAACTGCAGAAGTCTTGCGTGAGGATAACTATGTTCAAGTCCCTTTGGAGCAAGTCAAGGTAGGTGACCTGATTCGAGTGCGTCCCGGTGAAAAGATTGCGGTTGATGGTGTCGTAGTAGAAGGTATCTCTAGTATTGATGAGTCTATGGTGACAGGTGAGAGTCTACCTGTGGACAAGACAGTTGGAGATACTGTTATTGGCTCAACCATCAATAATAGTGGAACACTTGTTTTTAGAGCAGAAAAAGTTGGTTCAGAGACTGTTTTGGCTCAGATTGTGGATTTTGTGAAGAAAGCTCAGACAAGTCGTGCGCCGATTCAGGACTTGACGGATAAAATTTCAGGCATTTTTGTTCCAGCAGTTGTCATTTTAGGGATTGTGACCTTTTGGGTTTGGTTCGTCTTGCTCAGGGATAGTGTAGTTGTGCTTGGAGCGAGTTTTGTCTCTTCGCTTCTCTATGGAGTAGCAGTTCTGATTATTGCCTGCCCTTGTGCCTTGGGACTTGCAACACCGACAGCCCTTATGGTGGGGACAGGTCGCAGTGCCAAGATGGGAGTTCTCCTCAAAAATGGAACGGTTCTACAGGAAATCCAGAAAGTCCAAACTATTGTTTTTGATAAGACAGGAACTTTGACGGAAGGGAAACCTGTGGTCACAGATATCATCGGCGACGAAGTAGAAGTGCTTGGATTGGCAGCTTCCTTGGAAGAAGCTTCTCAACACCCACTGGCTGAGGCTATTGTTAAGCGAGCGACTGAAACTGGACTTGAGCTTCACACTGTGGAAAATTTCCAAGCCTTGCACGGAAAAGGTGTCTCAGGGCAAATCAATGGAAAACAAGTTCTGCTTGGAAATGCTAAAATGCTGGATGGCATGGATATTTCTAGCACTCATCAAGATAAACTAGAAGAACTGGAAAAAGAAGCTAAGACAGTTGTGTTCTTGGCTGTGGACAATGAAATCAAAGGCTTGCTAGCCTTGCAAGATATCCCCAAGGAAAATGCCAAGCTAGCCATCAGTCAGCTGAAAAAACGAGGTCTTAAAACAGTCATGCTGACAGGAGACAATGCAGGTGTGGCGCGTGCTATTGCCGATCAAATCGGAATCGAAGAGGTCATTGCAGGTGTCTTGCCAGAAGAAAAAGCCCATGAAATCCATAAACTACAAGCGACTGGAAAAGTAGCCTTTGTTGGGGACGGTATCAATGACGCTCCTGCCCTTAGTGTAGCAGATGTGGGGATTGCTATGGGAGCTGGAACAGATATTGCCATCGAGTCAGCAGATTTGGTGTTGACAACTAATAACCTCCTAGGAGTGGTTCGTGCCTTTGACATGAGTAAGAAAACCTTTAATCGAATTCTGCTCAATCTTTTCTGGGCCTTTATCTACAATGTCGCCGGAATTCCGATTGCAGCAGGAGTCTTTTCAGGTGTTGGACTGGCCCTCAATCCAGAACTGGCAGGTCTAGCTATGGCCTTTAGTTCTGTATCTGTTCTGACTAGTTCACTCTTACTAAACTTTAGTAAAATAGACTAAAAGTAATGACTGGATTTCTTTGTTATAAAACAGGAGTGACAGCACTTTCAAAACTGTATTAGAATAGAGAATAGAGAGTTTTGAGCAGATTTTTAGAAAAGTCAACATAAATATGATACAGTGGAATAGTAAAAGTTTGGAGAACGTTTCCAATTCTATGTAATCGTATTCTCCAAGTCTAAAAAAATTGAAGGAGAGTTATCACTATGACTCAAGGGAAAATTACTGCATCTGCAGCAATGCTTAACGTATTGAAAACATGGGGCGTAGACACAATCTACGGTATCCCATCAGGAACACTCAGCTCATTGATGGACGCTTTGGCTGAAGAAAAAGATATCCGCTTCTTGCAAGTTCGCCACGAAGAAACAGGTGCTCTTGCAGCGGTTATGCAAGCTAAATTCGGTGGCTCAATCGGGGTTGCAGTTGGTTCAGGTGGTCCAGGTGCGACTCACTTGATTAACGGTGTTTACGATGCAGCTATGGATAACACTCCATTCCTAGCGATCCTTGGATCACGTCCAGTTAACGAACTCAACATGGATGCTTTCCAAGAATTGAACCAAAACCCAATGTACAACGGTATCGCTGTATACAACAAACGTGTAGCTTACGCTGAGCAATTGCCAAAAGTAATCGACGAAGCTTGCCGTGCTGCAGTTTCTAAAAAAGGTCCAGCTGTTGTTGAAATCCCAGTAAACTTCGGTTTCCAAGAAATCGACGAAAACTCATACTACGGTTCAGGTTCATACGAACGTTCATTCATCGCTCCTGCTTTGAACGAAGTTGAAATCGACAAAGCTGTTGAAATCTTGAACAATGCTGAACGTCCAGTTATTTACGCTGGTTACGGTGGTGTGAAAGCTGGTGAAGTGATTACTGAATTGTCACGTAAAATCAAAGCACCAATCATCACAACTGGTAAAAACTTTGAAGCTTTCGAATGGAACTATGAAGGTTTGACAGGTTCTGCTTACCGTGTTGGTTGGAAGCCAGCCAACGAAGTGGTCTTTGAAGCAGACACAGTTCTTTTCCTTGGTTCAAACTTCCCATTTGCTGAAGTTTACGAAGCATTCAAGAACACTGAAAAATTCATCCAAGTCGATATCGACCCTTACAAACTTGGTAAACGTCACGCCCTTGACGCTTCAATCCTTGGTGACGCAGGTCAAGCAGCTAAAGCTATCCTTGACAAAGTAAACCCAGTTGAATCAACTCCATGGTGGCGTGCAAACGTTAAGAACAACCAAAACTGGCGTGATTACATGAACAAAATCGAAGGTAAAACTGAGGGTGAATTGCAATTGTATCAAGTTTACAATGCAATCAACAAACATGCTGATCAAGACGCTATCTATTCAATCGACGTAGGTGACACTACTCAAACATCTACTCGTCACCTTCACATGACACCTAAGAACATGTGGCGTACATCTCCACTCTTTGCGACAATGGGTATTGCCCTTCCTGGTGGTATCGCTGCTAAGAAAGACAATCCAGATCGCCAAGTATGGAACATCATGGGAGACGGTGCATTCAACATGTGCTACCCAGACGTTATCACAAACGTTCAATACGACCTTCCAGTTATCAACGTTGTCTTCTCAAATGGTAAATATGCCTTCATCAAGGACAAATACGAAGACACAAACAAACACTTGTTTGGTTGTGACTTCTCTAATGCTGACTATGCGAAAATCGCTGAAGCTCAAGGAGCTGTTGGATTTACAGTTGACCGTATCGAAGACATCGATGCAGTTGTTGCAGAAGCTGTTAAACTCAACAAAGAAGGTAAAACTGTTGTGATCGATGCTCGCATCACTCCACACCGTCCACTTCCAGTAGAAGTACTTGAGTTGGATCCAAAACAACATTCAGAAGAAGCAATCAAAGCCTTCAAGGAAAAATACGAAGCAGAAGAACTCGTACCATTCCGTCTCTTCTTGGAAGAAGAAGGGTTGCAATCACGCGCAATTAAATAATTCCTCTCGTCGAAATCAAAGATAAATTTATAGACTTCTTTATTAGCTTACTGCCGACGATTCCATCATTGAAACTATAAATTTCAATGATGTAATCTAGTGTGGAGCCTAGAAAAAGTCCCAAAGGATTTTTCGTAGTTTGATGAGCAAATATTTGCCATCAAACTTGGTGTCACCTTGTTTATTCTTTGATTTTCATAGAGAGAAACTTGAAAAGATCGGAGCAATCCGGTCTTTTTATGGAGGAGAGTAAATGGATTTAAATCAATTAGATATTATCGTTTCAGATGTTCCCCAAGTCTGTGCGGACTTGGAGCGTATTTTGGATAAAAAGTCCGATTATGTTGATGACAGTTTTGCTCAGTTTACGATTGGCAGTCACTGTCTGATGTTGTCCCAAAATCATTTGTTTCCTTTGGAAAACTTTCAGTCAGGAATCATTATTCATATCGAGGTTGAGGATGTAGATCAGAATTACCAACGGTTGAAAGAGCTTGGTATCGAGATTTTAAACGGTCCTTGTGAAACGGATTGGGGAACAGAATCCTTGCTTGTAAAAGGTCCAGCTGGTCTAGTGATTGATTTTTATCGTATGAAATAAGGAGCTCAGTCATTTGAAGATAACCTTAATTATTTTAAAAACAGAATGTGAGAATAGAAACTATTGAAAAGATCGGAGCAATCCGGTCTTTTTATATAAAGAAATTGCATATATAAAAAAATTGCATATAAATAGTTGACAACGTTTTCTTAAAATCTTATAATAAAAATATAACAGCAGAAAATAAGACTGATATGGAAAGGAGAAATATGATTAAATAGCTGTAGTAAGTGAATTTTCTTATTTCACTGGAACTTGGGATTGAAATATCTCCATGAATAGATAGTAGGAGGAAAGATATGCAAAAAAAGGATATTTATCTAATCTGTGTGACCATGATTATCTGTTCAATTATTATAGGTTTGATTGTAGGAAATTTTATTTTGCACGGTCTTGAAGATATTGCTAACATCATTAACTACGGCTTGCTGATAATCAATCAAACTATCAATCAATCTATCCATTGATTGACAAGAGCTATTCATTTTTACATTTTATGGATCAAACAGATCGGAGCAATCCGGTCTGTTTCTTATTACAAGACTGTGATAGTTTACATTTTTATAATAAAACTCTTAAAGTCTTGCTTATTTTTGTATTAAATTATAAAATAGAAAGTATTAAAGAATAAAAGAGGTTTTGAAAATGTCTGAAAAACAAATGAAAGTGTTGGGCTGGGTAGCGACATTTATGTCTGTTATGATGTATGTGTCATATTTCCCACAAATCATGAATAATCTTGCCGGTCAAAAAGGCAACTTCATTCAACCCCTAGTCGCAGCTATCAACTGTAGTCTCTGGGTTTACTATGGTCTTTTCAAGAAGGAAAGAGATATTCCACTTGCAGCTGCCAATGCACCGGGTATCGTTTTTGGTCTAGTAACGGCTATTACGGCGTTGATTTAAAAAGAAGACTGATTTCAGTCTTTTTATTTTATGAAAATAGATGCTTCATTAAAGTAATTTTTGAATGAGAGTTGAGGGAAAAAGTCCAGTTACAGCTAGCTTTACGAGAGTTTTTTATGTTCGTCTCTATCAAAGAAAAAAGTATATCGTTACTATTTTTATAAAATCTTCTCCCTAATTTATAAGATGTGAAAAAGAGTTCAATTAGATGGAGCTTTTTGCTATAATGAGAGGAGAAAAATCAGACAGGAGAAGAAGATGTCAGAACCATTATTTTTACAATCAGTTATGCAAGAAAAAATCTGGGGTGGTACCAAGCTACATGATGAGTTTGGCTACGATATCCCAAGTGAAAAAATCGGAGAATACTGGGCTATCTCAGCCCATCCAAATGGTGTCTCTAAAGTTGCCAATGGTCGTTTCGAGGGAACAAACCTGGCTACTTTATATGCAGAGCACCGTGAATTGTTTGGCAACCGTCCAGAGCCTGTATTTCCACTTTTGACTAAAATTCTCGATGCCAACGACTGGCTCAGCGTCCAAGTTCACCCAGATGATACTTATGGATTAGAGCATGAAGGCGAACTTGGAAAAACAGAATGCTGGTACATCATCGCTGCGGATGAAGGTTCAGAGATTATCTACGGTCACAATGCCAAGTCAAAAGAAGAACTCCGCCAGCAAATCGAAGCTAAAGACTGGGATGGTCTATTAACAAAAGTACCAGTTAAAGCTGGAGATTTCTTCTATGTGCCAAGTGGCACCATGCATGCTATCGGTGCGGGCATCTTGATTCTTGAAACCCAGCAGTCTAGCGATACCACCTATCGCGTCTATGACTTTGACCGCAAGGATGATAAGGGAAACTTGCGTGAACTTCACCTTGAAAAATCCATTGATGTCTTAAACATTGGCGAGCCTGCAAATAGCCGTCCTGTAACTGTTAAAGCAGATGATTTATGCTCAACTCTCCTTGTATCCAATGATTTCTTTGCAGTTTACAAGTGGGAAATCATTGGAAAAGTTGATTTTGAGAAGACTGCTGATTACAGCTTGTTTAGTATCTTAGCTGGTCAAGGTCAACTGACTGTTGACGGAAAAAACTATCCAATCCAAAAAGGCAGCCACTTTATCCTACCAAGTGATGTTGAAGCTTGGACTCTGGAAGGGCAAGGTTTGGAATTGATTGTTAGCCATCCATAAAAAAAGAAAGGGCCTGAGTTCATTACTCAAGTCCTTTTGATTACATAAATTGGGCGATAAAGATCACGATGATGATGATTGGAATGACGAAACGAAGAAGGAAGAGCCAGACTTGGAACAGTCCCTGTTTCCATGCTCTTTCATCGAGATGGAGTTCCTCCATTGCAAGAGCCTTTTTAAAGATATAGCCTGTAAAAAGTGAAAGGCAGAGAGCTCCAAATGGCATGAGGAGATTGGAAACCAAGAAGTCCATAGCGTCAAAGAAGGTCTTCCCAAAGATGTGAACATCCGCCATGACACCGTAAGATAGGGCTGAAGGAATTCCAAAGACAAAGGTCAAAATTCCTAAAATAACACTCCATTTAGCACGCTTGCTGTTGTCCTGGTTGGTGATATTACCCACATTGATTTCCAGCATCACGACAGAAGAAGTGACCGTCGCAAAGAGGAAAAGCAAGAGGAAAAGGATGTAGAAAATGGTTCCAAAAGGCATCTTGTCAAAGAGTTGAGGCAAGACAATAAAGAGCAAGCTTGGTCCCCCTTCAGACTGGATATTGAAGGCTGACATGGCTGGGAAAATGGCTAGACCTGCCATGATGGATACCGAGATATTCATGGCTACAATGGAAATCCCTGACTGGACTAGATTGGTTTTCTTATCCAAATAAGAAGCATAGGTCAGCATGGCTGTAACCCCTAGTGAGAGGGCAAAGAAAGATTGTCCTAGAGCATAGAGGAGACCAGCACTGGTCAGTTTTGAAAAATCTGGTTTTAGGAAGTAGAGAACGCCTTCCATGGCATTTGGTAAACTGAGAGAACGACCGATGATGACGACAAAGATGATAAAGAGCAGAGGCATCATGACTTTCGAAGCTCTTTCAATCCCTTTTTGAACCCCACGTGATACAATGAAGATATTCAATAGGATAAAGACCGCTTGAGCTCCTAGGGCAATGGCTGGATTTGAAATGATTGAAGTAAATAACTGAGCATAGTCATTGGTAATACCTAGGTGGAGAGTTTTACCGATAGCGATACCTAAATAAATGAAGACCCATCCTCCAATAACACTGTAGAAAGATAAAAGGATAAAGAGGGCAAAGGCACCAATCCAACCGATGAAGTTGTACTTGCTATTCTTGCCTAGTTTTCCAAAGGTTTTGATTGCTGAGACACCAGCGCTTCGGCCGAGGGCAAATTCTGCAAGCAAAAGGGGGAAACCTATTAGAATAGTGGAGATGAGAAAGACCAGTAAAAAGCCTCCTCCGCCATTAGCAGCAGTCATATAGGGGAATTTCCAAACGGCACCAAGTCCGATGGCTGAACCAGCAGATGCTAGGATAAAGCCCAATTTAGAACCCCATTGCGATTTTTCAGACATAGTTAAACTCCTAAAATTAGTGTTACAAAAGAAAAAGCTACTGCCCTTGGCAACTAGCCTCATCAGTACTCAAAATGAGCGTTTCTTTTGATTGATAGACTTGACTATCCTATCATGTTTTCTAAGGTCTGTCAAGAAAACCATTTTCATGTTATGATAAAGTAAAAAAATTCGCAAAAACGCTTGACTCTGACCTAAGGGGAGGGGTTATACTATCATTGTAAGGAGGAAATCATGTACCATATAAAAGAAGCTGCGCAGCTTTCGGGAGTCTCTGTCAAGACCCTGCACCACTACGATAAGATAGGACTCTTAGTTCCTTTAAAGTCGGGAAACGGCTATCGAACCTACAGTCAGGAGGATTTGGAGCGACTTCAGGTCATTCTTTACTACAAATATCTAGGCTTTTCTTTAGAAAAAATAGCAGAGCTATTAAAGGAAGAAAGGACAGATTTATTGCCTCATTTGACTAGGCAGTTGGACTATTTGACTCAAGAAAGGGAACATCTGGATACCTTGATTTCAACCTTGCAGAAAACCATTCAAGAACAAAAAGGAGAAAGAGAAATGAGCATTGAGGAAAAATTCACTGGATTTAACTACCAAGACCATCAAAAATACCACCAAGAGGCGGTAGAGAAATATGGACAAGAAGTCATGGATCAAGCGCTGGAGCGCCAGAAAGGTCACGAAGACGAGGCTACTACTGCCTTCAACCAAGTTTTTCAAGCCTTGGCACAAAATCTTCAAGCTGGTCTACCGATAACAGCGTCTGAAAACCAAGAAGAAGCAGACAAACTCTTGCAAGCCATCCGTACTTATGGATTTGACTGCTCTATCGAGGTCTTTGGTTATATTGGAAAAGGCTACGTCTATAACCCAGAATTTAAGGAAAACATTGACAAATTTGGACCTGGAACAGCCCAGTACACATCAGATGTCATTGCTCACTATGTCCAAACTCAGACAAAATAAAATCGGAGGAGTGATCTTCCGATTTTTACTAAATTCAAGCACTACTTGCTTAATAATTTTTCTACTACATTTAGTTTTCGCATGGTCAAATCTACATTAAAAAGCTTTTCAAGATAGTTGGTATGGAGTTTCTTTTGTTTTGCAGTTCTAGGGAGATAGAGGTAAAGACAATGGTTACCGATACAAATTTCTTCTTCACCGTAATCAATTTTCAATTTTTCCAAAGGGAGACTTTGAATAGATTCTTGATAAAAAATCACGTGTATACGGTCATAAAGATAGTGTTCTTCAAACGGGTTTTCTTGGACAATGTTTTCAAAATCATCCTTATTCTTAATGATTATTTTGAGATTGGCTCCAATCTTTT
Source organism: Streptococcus sp. 9903 (assembly GCF_013276625.1). Classification (NCBI taxonomy): domain Bacteria; kingdom Bacillati; phylum Bacillota; class Bacilli; order Lactobacillales; family Streptococcaceae; genus Streptococcus; species Streptococcus sp. 9903. The sequence continues at coordinate 73,719 of NZ_VMLI01000008.1, forward strand.
CCTTTATTAGAGTATGAACCTGTTCTCGTATTTCTTCGAGAGCTAAGTTACTTTCAAGAATAATATTTCCACTTTGAATATAGGTTCGAACTTGTTGAAAACCAGCTTCTGTCAAGATATCTACTAGATAAGACATTTTAGGGATAGCATTTTTTCCATTAGGAGTAACTCCCCTTAACAAGATAATATGTTCCAAAGGGCTTCCTTTCTTTTGGGGTAGATTGTTCCATTGAGTAATGTATATTTAGATTAGATTTGATCCCGCAACCCAGCCAGTACAGAGGGCAGAAGTGATGTTAAAGCCACCTGTGTGGGCGTTGATATCCATGACCTCGCCAGCAAAGTGGAGGCCAGGTACCAGCTTACTTTCCAGAGTTTTAGGGTTGATTTCCTTAAGACTGACGCCACCTTTGGTGACAAAGGACTTGGCGAGGGACATTTTACCAGTTACAGGAATTTTAAGTCCTTTAATGGACTGGACAAGTTGCTCTCGTTCCTTTTCAGTAAGCTGTTTGACTTTTTCTGGATAGCCTTGTACAAAAAATTCTGCCAAGCGTTCTGGAAGCAAAGTTTTTAAGGCATTTTTTAGAGCTTTTTCTCGATTTTCTTCTAGGAATACCGCCAAGTCCTTTTCAGAAAGTTGAGGCAAAACATCTAGCGAGAGAACCTCCCCACCCTTGACAAAACTGGACATACGCAGAGCAGCAGGGCCAGACAAACCAAAGTGGGTAAAGAGCAGATCGTGAGTGATAACATGCTTGCCATAATTTAGGGTCACATCATCCAATGAAATTCCCTGCAAGGCCTTGTGTGGAAAATCTGTCAACAAAGGACTTTCAGCGGCTTCAAGTTCGGTAATGGTATGTTTGAAATGGCGGGCAATCTCGTGACCAAAACCAGTTGAACCAGTAGAAGGATAGGATTTACCACCTGTTGTGACAATGAGTTTCTCACAAGTGAAGACTTGGTTAGCTGACTTAAGGACAAACTGGTCGCCGATTTTTTTAACCGAAACAATTTCTGTTTGAGTAGCAACTTGACCACCTAGCTCAGTGATTTTCTTTTCTAAGGCCTCGATAATGGTACGAGACTTGTCACTAGCCGGAAAGACGCGTCCGTGGTCTTCGACCTTAAGTTTAACACCATTTTCTGTAAAAAAGTTAATGATATCATGATTATCAAATTGGGAGAAGACACTGTAAAGAAAGCGCCCATTTCCAGGGATTCCAGCTAGTAGGTCATCTAGAGTTCCGTTGTTGGTTACATTGCAACGTCCCCCACCAGTCCCAGTTAATTTTTTTCCAAGTTTCCGATTTTTTTCGATGAGGAGGGTTTTCTGTCCATAAAAGCTACTGGAAATCGTAGCCATCATGCCAGCAGGACCTCCACCGATGACAATAGTATCAAAATGTTTCATAGCTCTATTGTACCACAAAAAAACAAGAGATGATGGTCACCTCTTGTCAAGAATGCAATTAATCAATTTCATATCCCATCAGCAAACCACCATCTTCTGCATAAAAACTGCAGAGACCAGAGGTTGGGAGAATTTTAATATCCGCCTGTGGGAAATTTTCACGGATTCGCTCTGAAAGCTGTTGGCAACATTTCTCGTTATTGCGTTGAGCCATGACAATACGACCACCAGCATATCCTGCTTTTATCAACTCTTCATAGGCTGCCTGAATCGATTTCTTTGGTCCTCTTGCTTTTTGTAGCAATTCGAGGGTTCCGGTTTCACTAGCTTCTCCAACCATACGGATGTTGAGAAGGCCAACGACTGTACCGATAAGCTTGCTCAAACGGCCGTTCTTCACCAAGTTATCGACTTTGGCTAGGACAAAAAGTAACTTGGTTTTTTCTTGATAGGCAGTGATAGCTTTAACCACTTCTTCAAAAGATAAGCCCTGGTCAATCAAGTCATTTAATTTTTCTACAAGCAAGTCAACTTCACCGCCAGCAGACAAACTATCAATCACATGAATCTTAGTATCAGGATGGTCTTCTAGATAAATATTCTTAGCTAGTTGAGCACTATTGTGGCTGCCAGAAAGAGTACCAGTGATGGTTACCAGGAAAATGTTTTTGGATCCTTCAAATGCTCGCAAATAATCATCTGGGCTTGGACAAGCTGATTTTGAAGCTTCTGCAGTTGCATACATGGTTTCCATCATTTGGTCAATGTCAAGACTGGCATCATCAACAAAGACCTGATCAGCTACTTGAATGGTTAAGGGGACACTTACAAAGGTCGTGTCAATAGCTGGTGTTGCCATCTGACGATAATCACAACCAGAGTCAGCAATAATCTTCCAAGTCATAGAAATTCTCCATCTTTGTCAGTTATACATTGACAAAGGTTCTGTCTTTTTTTACAATTATATCATGAAAGCCCTTGAAACAAAAGCCTCATCCGTCTGTTGTGACAAGTAGAAAGAAAATGTTATGTCTGAACGTAGAATCTCTGAAAAGTCTCTTGAAAATCTCAGAAAATCAAATCAAGAATCCAATTTATTAACTAGAGAAGCCATCGAAACAGCCCTCTTGCAACTCTTGGAAAAAAAGGACTTGACCAAGATTAGTATTTCTGAATTGGTCAAACGTGCAGGCGTTTCTCGTGCGGCCTTTTATCGTAATTATGATTCCAAAGAGGAGATTTTAGAAAGCGTATTTAAACGAACTGTCCACAATATTATGGAACAGTTGCATCATTATGATTTAAAGACAGATCTTTATCTGGTCTGGGTTCACCTTTTCCGAGAGGCAAGAAAAGAAGCCAGAGTGATTCAACTGGCCTTGGATTACCATCTGGAAAAAATCTTTGTCCAAGCCATGCAGGAATTTCTAGAAAAATACCATGGAAAATCAAAAGGTGTCAGCTCTTATCTTCATTCCTTTTGGAGTTCAGCCATCGTCTCTGTCCTCCTAAAATGGATCAAGGATGGCATGAAGGTACCAGCTGAAAAGATAGCGGATTTAGGTTTACCATTTTTTAAAAAATAGAGAAATAGGAGAAAAGAGATGATTGAAAAAAGACTAGCATGGGATGAGTATTTTGCAGCCCAAGCCCTACTAATTGCTAATCGTTCCACTTGTAAACGCGCTAAAGTGGGTGCAATTCTGGTTAAGGATAATAAGGTGATTTCCACTGGTTACAATGGTTCGGTGTCAGGTACCGAGCATTGTATTGATCACGAATGTCTGGTCATCGAAGGCCACTGTGTTCGCACCCTTCACGCTGAGGTCAATGCTATCCTTCAAGGTGCAGAACGTGGTGTTCCTAAAGGCTTTACAGCCTATGTGACGCATTTCCCTTGTCTGAACTGTACAAAACAATTGCTGCAGGTTGGTTGCAAGCGCGTGGTTTATATCAACCAGTACCGAATGGATGACTATGCCCAATACCTCTATCAAGAAAAGGGAACAGAATTGACTCATTTACCACTTGAGACAGTACAGGCCGCTCTTAAAGAGGCTGATCTAATGTAAAAATTATCAAAAATAAATGGTTTAGAAAGATTTTTAAACCGTTTTTTGGTATAATAAGAAGAATAAATTGAAAGAAGGAACTCCAAAAATGGGAAAAATTGAAGTTATTAATCACCCACTGATTCAACACAAATTGTCAATCTTGCGTCGTACAGATACTTCTACAAAAGCTTTTCGTGAGCTAGTAGATGAGATTGCAATGTTGATGGGGTATGAAGTACTTCGTGATCTTCCACTAGAAGATGTGGAAATCGAAACACCAATTACAAAAACAGTTCAAAAACAATTGGCAGGTAAGAAATTGGCCATCGTTCCAATCTTGCGTGCAGGTATCGGGATGGTTGATGGTCTCTTGAGCTTGGTTCCAGCTGCTAAAGTTGGTCACATCGGTATGTACCGTGATGAAGAAACACTTCAACCAGTTGAATACTTGGTGAAATTGCCTGAGGACATTAACCAACGTCAAATTTTTGTAGTAGACCCAATGTTGGCAACAGGTGGGTCAGCGATCTTGGCTGTTGACTCGCTTAAAAAACGTGGCGCATCAAATATCAAATTTGTCTGCCTTGTATCTGCTCCAGAAGGTGTAAAAGCCCTTCAAGAAGCTCATCCAGATGTAGAAATCTTTACAGCAGCTTTGGATGAACGCTTGAACGAACACGGTTATATCGTTCCAGGCCTTGGAGATGCTGGGGACCGCTTGTTCGGTACGAAATAAGATCGAAAAGAAGACTGACTTGGAAAAGAATTTCCTGTCGTGAAAGGGGGTTGAATTTTTGTTTCTGTCTAATGAAAACAGAGCAAAAATTTGACCTTTTTTGACCTAGATATTATAATGGTCTTATCTTCAGTCATTTGACCAACAAAATTAAAATTCAAAAGGAGAAATAAATGATTCCTGTAGTTATTGAACAAACAAGCCGTGGAGAACGTTCCTACGATATTTACTCACGTCTTCTAAAAGACCGCATCATCATGCTGACAGGTCCAGTTGAAGATAATATGGCTAACTCTGTTATTGCCCAGTTGCTTTTCTTGGATGCCCAAGATAGTACAAAGGATATTTACCTTTATGTCAATACACCTGGTGGTTCCGTTTCAGCTGGTTTGGCAATCGTTGATACCATGAACTTTATCAAGGCAGATGTCCAAACCATCGTTATGGGAATGGCTGCATCTATGGGTACAGTCATCGCATCAAGTGGAGCAAAAGGCAAACGTTTCATGCTTCCAAATGCTGAATACATGATTCACCAACCAATGGGTGGTACAGGTGGTGGTACTCAACAAACCGATATGGCGATCGCTGCAGAACACTTGCTTAAAACTCGTAACACCTTGGAAAAAATCTTGGCTGAAAATTCAGGTCAGTCAATCGAAAAAGTTCACGCAGATGCAGAACGCGATAACTGGATGAGTGCTCAAGAAACGCTTGAATATGGCTTTATTGATGAAATCATGGCCAACAATTCATTGAATTAATGATGATAGAAGGCAAACTCGACTGGGTTTGCTTTTTTTGGTATAATAGGGAGAGATTTCTTAGAAAGAGGATTTATCATGTTTGAAAAAGTCAATCGATCTGGCTTGATTATCTATCTTTACTATAATCGTGATGCCAAAAAATTGCAGGATTATGGAGATATTACCTATCATTCCAAGAAACATCGTTACTTACAACTCTATGTTCCAACTCAAGAAGTGGAGCAATTGGTCGGGCGCTTGGGCAAGGAAAAGTTTATCAAAAAAGTCAGAGTTTGTCATATCCAAGAGCTGGAAACACCCTTTGTGGGCAATCTTTATCGAGAGGAAAACGTTATCAGATAAAAATTTAAAGAAAAGTGTTGACAATTTTCTGATAATTCGGTATATTCTTAACATGCTATTTATTTAAGAAATAAGGAGACAAAAAAGATGAAGAAAAAATTTGCCCTATCGTTTGTGGCGCTTGCAAGTGTAGCACTTCTTGCAGCCTGTGGAGAAGTGAAGTCTGGAGCAGTCAACACTGCTGGTAACTCAGTAGAGGAAAAGACAATCAAAATCGGATTTAACTTTGAGGAAACTGGTGCTGTAGCAGCCTACGGTACATCTGAACAAAAAGGTGCCCAACTTGCCGTTGATGAAATCAATGCAGCAGGTGGTATCGATGGAAAACAAATTGAAGTAGTCGATAAAGATAATAAGTCTGAAACAGCTGAGGCGGCTTCAGTAACAACTAACCTTGTAACCCAATCTAAAGTATCAGCAATCGTAGGACCTGCGACATCTGGTGCAACTGCAGCTGCGGTAGCGAACGCTACAAAAGCAGGTGTTCCATTGATTTCGCCAAGTGCGACTCAAGATGGATTGACTAAAGGTCAAGATTACCTCTTTATCGGAACTTTCCAAGATAGCTTCCAAGGAAAAATTATCTCAAACTATGTTTCTGATAAATTGCAAGCTAAGAAAGTTGTCCTTTACACTGACAATGCCAGCGACTATGCTAAAGGTATTGCCAAAGCCTTCCGTGAAGCTTACAAAGGTGAAATCGTTGCAGATGAAACTTTCGTAGCGGGTGACACAGACTTCCAAGCAGCCCTTACAAAAATCAAAGGGAAAGACTTTGATGCTATCGTTGTTCCTGGTTACTACACTGAAGCTGGTAAAATTGTAAACCAAGCGCGTGGTATGGGAATTGACAAACCAATCGTTGGTGGTGATGGATTAAACGGTGAGGAGTTTGTACAACAAGCAACTGCTGAAAAAGCATCAAACATCTACTTTATCTCAGGCTTCTCAACTACTGTAGAAGTTTCAGCTAAAGCTAAAGCCTTCCTTGACGCTTACCGTGCTAAGTACAATGAAGAACCTTCAACATTTGCAGCCTTGGCTTATGACTCAGTTCACCTTGTAGCAAACGCAGCAAAAGGTGCTAAAAACTCTGGTGAAATCAAGGATAACCTTGCTAAAACAAAAGATTTTGAAGGTGTAACTGGTCAAACAAGCTTCGATGCAGACCACAACACAGTCAAAACTGCTTACATGATGACCATGAATAATGGTAAGGTTGAAGCAGCAGAAGTTGTAAAACCATAATAGAAAAATGTTGAAATAGGGAATGAGCCTCGGACTCACTCCCTGTTTCGATGTTTAAGAACCTATCAAAAAGTGAGGGAAAACCCTCGGAATTATAAATAGAAAGAGTGAATCTTATGCTCCAACAACTAGTAAATGGTTTGATTCTAGGTAGTGTTTACGCGCTGTTAGCCCTAGGGTATACCATGGTTTACGGAATTATCAAGCTCATCAACTTTGCCCACGGTGATATTTATATGATGGGAGCCTTTATCGGTTATTTCTTGATTAATTCTTTCCAAATGAATTTCTTTGTAGCGCTTATTGTAGCTATGCTAGCGACAGCTATTCTTGGTGTCGTGATTGAGTTCCTTGCTTACCGACCTTTGCGCCACTCTACGCGTATTGCTGTTTTGATTACAGCTATTGGGGTTTCATTCCTATTGGAGTATGGAATGGTCTATCTGGTTGGTGCCAATACCCGTGCCTTCCCTCAAGCGATTCAAACAGTTCGCTATGATTTGGGACCAGTTAGCCTAACAAACGTGCAGTTAATGATCTTGGCTATTTCCTTGATTTTGATGATTTTGTTACAAGTCATTGTCCAAAAAACAAAGATGGGGAAAGCCATGCGTGCTGTATCTGTAGATAGCGATGCGGCGCAATTGATGGGGATCAATGTGAACCGTACTATCAGCTTTACCTTTGCTTTGGGTTCAGCTCTTGCGGGTGCGGCTGGTGTTCTGATTGCCCTTTATTATAACTCTCTTGAGCCTTTGATGGGGGTTACTCCAGGTCTTAAATCTTTCGTTGCCGCGGTACTTGGTGGTATCGGAATCATTCCTGGTGCGGCTCTTGGTGGATTTGTAATTGGTCTATTGGAAACCTTTGCGACAGCCTTTGGGATGTCAGACTTCCGTGATGCCATTGTTTATGGAATCTTATTGTTGATCTTGATTGTCCGCCCAGCTGGTATCCTTGGTAAAAATGTGAAAGAGAAGGTGTAAACGATGAAGGAAAATTTAAAAGTTAATATTCTATGGTTACTCCTTTTGTTAGCTGGTTATGGCTTGATTAGTGTACTGGTTTCAGTTGGAGTACTCAATCTATTCTATGTACAGATTTTACAACAAATCGGAATTAATATTATTCTGGCTGTTGGCCTCAACTTAATCGTTGGTTTTTCAGGCCAATTTTCACTTGGTCATGCTGGTTTCATGGCGATTGGTGCCTATGCAGCAGCTATTATTGGTGCTAAATCACCAACCTACGGTGCCTTCTTTGGAGCCATGCTGATAGGTGCTTTGCTTTCAGGGACAGTTGCCTTGCTTGTCGGAATTCCAACCTTACGCTTGAAGGGGGACTATCTTGCGGTAGCGACTCTTGGTGTTTCTGAAATTATCCGTATCTTTATCATCAATGGCGGAAGCCTTACAAATGGTGCGGCAGGTATCTTGGGAATTCCTAACTTTACAACTTGGCAAATGGTTTACTTCTTTGTCGTGATTACAACCATTGCAACCTTGAACTTCTTGCGTAGTCCAATTGGTCGTTCAACCCTATCCGTTCGTGAAGATGAAATCGCTGCAGAGTCAGTCGGTGTTAATACAACTAAAATTAAAATCATCGCTTTTGTCTTTGGTGCCATTACTGCGAGTATTGCAGGGTCACTTCAGGCAGGATTTATCGGTTCAGTTGTACCGAAAGATTACACTTTTATCAACTCAATCAACGTTTTGATCATTGTTGTATTTGGTGGACTTGGTTCAATTACAGGTGCCATTGTTTCAGCTATTGTCCTTGGAATTTTGAATATGCTTCTCCAAGATGTTGCTAGTGTGCGTATGATTATTTACGCTTTGGCTTTGGTATTGGTAATGATTTTCAGACCAGGTGGACTCCTTGGAACATGGGAATTGAGCCTATCACGTTTCTTTAAAAAATCTAAGAAGGAGGAACAAAACTAATGGCATTACTTGAAGTAAAACAGTTAACCAAACATTTTGGCGGTCTAACAGCTGTTGGAGATGTGACTCTTGAATTGAACGAAGGGGAACTGGTTGGACTAATCGGTCCAAACGGAGCTGGTAAAACCACTCTTTTCAACCTTTTGACCGGTGTTTATGAACCAAGCGAGGGAACAGTAACCCTAGATGGTCACCTTTTGAATGGGAAGTCACCTTATAAGATTGCTTCTTTGGGACTTGGACGTACATTCCAAAATATCCGTCTCTTTAAAGATTTAACAGTTTTGGATAATGTTTTGATTGCTTTTGGCAACCATCACAAACAACATGTTTTTGCTAGTTTCTTACGCTTACCAGCTTTTTACAAGAGTGAAAAAGAATTAAAGGCTAAGGCTTTGGAATTGTTGAAAATCTTTGATTTAGATGGTGATGCAGAGACTCTTGCTAAAAATCTTGCCTACGGACAACAACGTCGTTTGGAAATTGTTCGTGCCCTCGCTACGGAACCTAAAATTCTCTTCTTAGATGAACCAGCGGCAGGTATGAACCCACAAGAAACAGCCGAATTGACTGAGTTAATTCGTCGTATCAAAGATGAATTTAAGATTACGATCATGCTGATTGAACACGATATGAATCTGGTCATGGAAGTAACAGAACGCATCTATGTACTTGAATACGGTCGTTTGATTGCTCAAGGAACTCCAGACGAAATTAAGACTAATAAACGCGTTATCGAAGCTTATCTAGGAGGTGAAGCCTAATGTCTATGTTAAAAGTTGATAATCTTTCTGTGCATTACGGTATGATCCAAGCAGTCCGTGATGTAAGCTTTGAAGTGAATGAAGGAGAAGTAGTTTCCCTTATCGGTGCCAATGGTGCAGGTAAGACAACCATTCTCCGTACCTTGTCTGGTTTGGTTCGACCAAGTTCAGGAAAGATTGAATTTTTAGGTCAAGAAATCCAAAAAATGCCAGCTCAGAAAATCGTGGCAGGTGGTCTTTCACAAGTACCAGAAGGACGCCACGTCTTTCCTGGCTTGACTGTTATGGAAAATCTTGAAATGGGAGCTTTCTTAAAGAAAAATCGTGAAGAAAATCAAGCTAATTTGAAGAAAGTTTTCTCACGCTTTCCTCGTCTTGAAGAACGGAAGAACCAAGATGCAGCTACTCTTTCAGGAGGAGAACAACAAATGCTTGCCATGGGACGCGCCCTCATGTCAACACCAAAACTTCTTCTTTTAGATGAACCATCAATGGGACTTGCCCCAATCTTTATCCAAGAGATTTTTGATATCATTCAAGATATTCAGAAGCAAGGAACAACCGTCCTCTTGATTGAACAAAATGCTAATAAAGCACTCGCAATCTCTGACCGAGGCTATGTATTGGAAACAGGAAAAATCGTCCTATCAGGAACAGGAAAAGAACTTGCCTCATCAGAAGAAGTCAGAAAAGCATATCTAGGTGGCTAAAAAGGTCCGGGGGACCTTTTTAGTCGGCAGATAGAGATTGCGAAGCAATCATCAGAATCCAGTGGATTGTTTTAGTCGGCGGATGAAGATTGCGAAGCAATTATTTTATCCAGCATATTTAGATTGCGAAGCAATTCTCATCTACACTGGAAGGTTAGCTTCTGATTCTTGAAATAAAATCGAATGAAACGTTTCTTACTTTCATTCAGGGAGCTCGATTTCAGAGCTCTTTTTGCTAGCTTATTCATACTTTTCTGAATTTTGAAAAAGAAATGTAAGCGTTTGATAGATTTACAAAAAGATTGTATAATAGGGATAAGAATAGAAAAGGAGAAGTCTCATGGCAGTTAAAGATTTTATGACCCGCAAGGTAGTTTATATTAGTCCAGATACAACAGTATCTCATGCAGCAGATTTAATGAGAGAGCAAGGATTGCACCGCTTGCCTGTTATCGAAAATGATCAATTGGTTGGTTTGGTGACAGAGGGAACAATTGCCCAAGCTAGTCCATCCAAGGCAACAAGTCTTTCTATCTATGAGATGAACTATCTTCTGAATAAGACAAAAGTAAAAGATGTCATGATTCGTGACGTTGTCACTGTTTCAGGCTATGCGAGTCTAGAAGATGCAACTTATCTGATGTTGAAAAACAAGATTGGTATTCTTCCTGTCGTAGATAATCATCAAGTATACGGAGTTATTACGGACCGTGACGTTTTCCAAGCCTTTCTTGAAATTGCTGGTTATGGTGAAGAAGGAATTCGTGTGCGCTTTGTTACAGAAGATGAAGTTGGCGTTCTTGGTAAGATTGTTTCTCTAATCGTTGAAGAAAATTTGAATATCTCTCATACAGTCAATATTCCGCGTAAGGATGGTAAGGTGATTATCGAAGTTCAAATCGATGGATCAATTGATTTACCAGCCTTGAAAGAAAAATTTGAAGCAAATGGTATTCAAGTGGAAGAAATCACTCGCACTTCAGCAAAAGTCTTGTAAAAAGGGAAGCCCAAAGGCTTCTTTTTTCATAAAAAAGGGATTATAGCAAAAGATGGAAAGAAATGATAAAATATGCTATAATGAAATGATGTAAAAAAGGAGTATTTATGGACATTTCAGTAATCCGTCAGAAAATTGACACAAATCGTGAAAAATTAGCTTCTTTCAGGGGGTCTCTTTGACCTAGAGGGGCTAGAGGAAGAGATTGCTATCTTGGAAAACAAGATGACAGAACCTGATTTTTGGAATGATAATATTGCGGCCCAAAAAACGTCGCAAGAATTAAATGAATTAAAAAACACCTATAATACCTTCCATAAGATGGAAGAGTTGCAGGATGAAGTTGAAATTTTATTGGACTTTTTAGCAGAAGACGAGTCGGTTCAAGAAGAACTGGTAGCGCAGTTAGCCGAACTTGATAAGATGATGACCAGCTATGAGATGACTCTACTCTTGTCAGAACCTTATGACCACAACAATGCCATCATGGAAATCCATCCAGGTTCTGGTGGTACTGAGGCGCAGGACTGGGGCGATATGTTGCTTCGTATGTATACTCGTTATGGTAATGCTAAAGGCTTTAAAGTGGAAGTATTGGATTACCAAGCAGGAGATGAAGCTGGTATCAAGTCAGTAACTTTATCATTTGAAGGGCCTAATGCCTATGGCCTTCTCAAGTCAGAAATGGGTGTTCATCGTTTGGTCCGTATTTCACCATTTGACTCTGCTAAACGTCGCCATACCTCTTTCACATCTGTAGAAGTGATGCCAGAGTTGGACGATACTATTGAAGTGGAAATCCGTGAAGATGACATCAAGATGGATACCTTCCGTTCAGGTGGTGCCGGTGGACAAAACGTCAATAAGGTTTCAACAGGTGTACGTTTAACCCACATTCCAACTGGAATTGTTGTCCAATCAACAGTGGATCGTACCCAGTATGGAAATAGAGATCGAGCTATGAAGATGTTGCAGGCTAAGCTCTATCAAATGGAGCAAGAGAAGAAGGCTGCGGAGGTAGATTCTCTCAAGGGTGAGAAAAAAGAAATCACATGGGGAAGCCAAATCCGTTCTTATGTCTTCACACCTTATACTATGGTAAAAGATCACCGAACTAGCTTTGAGGTTGCTCAGGTAGATAAGGTTATGGATGGTGACCTAGATGGTTTTATCGATGCCTATCTCAAGTGGCGAATTAGCTAAGATAGAAAGGAACTCACATGTCAATCATTGAAATGAGAGATGTCGTCAAAAAATACGACAACGGAACGACTGCTCTACGCGGTGTTTCGGTCAGCGTTCAACCGGGGGAATTTGCTTACATCGTAGGACCTTCAGGAGCAGGGAAGTCAACCTTTATTCGTTCTCTGTATCGTGAAGTAAAAATCGATAAGGGAAGCCTATCAGTTGCTGGTTTTAATCTGGTTAAGATCAAAAAGAAAGATGTCCCGCTTCTACGTCGTAGTGTTGGGGTTGTCTTCCAGGATTATAAACTATTGCCAAAGAAAACTGTTTATGAGAATATTGCATACGCTATGGAAGTAATCGGTGAAAATCGCCGTAATATCAAAAAACGTGTGATGGAAGTTTTAGACTTGGTTGGATTGAAGCACAAGGTTCGTTCTTTCCCAAATGAGCTCTCAGGTGGAGAGCAACAGCGGATTGCGATTGCACGTGCCATTGTAAATAATCCCAAAGTATTGATAGCCGATGAACCAACAGGAAACCTGGATCCGGATAATTCATGGGAAATTATGAATCTCTTGGAACGGATTAACCTACAAGGGACAACTATTCTAATGGCGACTCATAATAGCCAGATTGTAAATACCTTGCGCCACCGTGTCATTGCCATTGAAAATGGTCGTGTCGTTCGTGACGAATCAAAAGGAGAGTATGGATACGATGATTAGTAGATTTTTTCGCCATTTATTTGAAGCCTTAAAAAGTTTGAAACGAAATGGTTGGATGACAGTAGCTGCTGTCAGTTCAGTCATGATTACTTTGACCTTGGTGGCAATATTTGCTTCTGTTATTTTCAATACAGCGAAACTAGCTACAGATATTGAAAATAATGTCCGTGTAGTAGTTTATATCCGAAAGGATGTGGAAGATAACAGTCAGACAATTGAAAAAGAAGGTCAAACTGTTACAAATAATGACTACCACAAGGTATATGATTCTTTGAAGAACATGTCTACGGTTAAGAGTGTTACCTTTTCAAGTAAAGAAGAACAATATGAAAAATTAACCGAGACAATGGGAGATAACTGGAAAATCTTCGAAGGGGATGCCAACCCCCTCTATGATGCCTATATCGTTGATACAAATACGCCAAGTGATGTAAAAACTGTAGCCGAAGATGCTAAAAAAATTGAAGGTGTGTCTGAGGTTCAGGATGGTGGTGCCAATACAGAACGCCTATTCCAACTAGCATCATTTATCCGTGTTTGGGGATTAGTTATTGCAGGACTTTTGATTTTCATTGCAGTTTTCTTGATTTCAAATACCATTCGTATTACCATTATTTCTCGCAGTCGTGAAATTCAAATCATGCGCTTGGTTGGTGCTAAGAACAGTTATATCCGTGGACCTTTCTTACTTGAAGGTGCCTTCATTGGTTTGCTTGGAGCAACTGCGCCATCAGTGTTGGTCTTTATTGTTTATCGAATGGTTTACCAAACTGTCAACAAATCGTTGGTCGGACAAAATCTGTCTATGATCGCGCCAGAGGTATTTACTCCTCTGATGATTGCTCTATTATTTGTGATTGGGATTTTCATTGGTTCACTGGGATCAGGAATATCCATGCGCCGATTCTTGAAGATTTAGGTAAAATAATTACTTTTATGAGGAGGTTGTAAAATCTCCTTTTTTGCTACAAAAATTTTAGAAAAGGGACTTCTAATACTCAATGGAAATCAAAGAGCAAACTAGGTAGCTAGCCATAGGATGCTCAAAATACTGTTTTGAGGTTATAGATAAGACTGACGAAGTCAGTCACATATATACGGTAAGGCGACGCTGACGTGGTTTGAAGAGATTTTCGAAGAGTATAAAGAAGTCGCTCAGAGAAGGCTTCTTGATGGCTAACTTGAACTTGAAATTTAGCACCTAGAAAATTTTTGAAAAAAGAGGATTTTTTTGAATAAAAGCCTTTACAAAAAAAATTAAAGTGGTATAATTAAATCATAAAAGGTGCAAACGTTTTCGTAAAACGTTTGCCTAAATAAAAATAAAGGAGATTTGAATGATGAAAGATACATTCAAAAATGTCTTGTCTTTCGAATTTTGGCAAAAATTCGGTAAGGCTTTGATGGTGGTTATCGCGGTTATGCCGGCTGCTGGTTTGATGATTTCAATCGGTAAGTCTATCGTGATGATTAACCCAACCTTTGCCCCACTCGTTATTACTGGTGGTGTACTAGAGCAAATCGGTTGGGGAGTTATCGTTAACCTTCATATCTTGTTCGCCCTCGCTATTGGAGGAAGCTGGGCTAAAGAACGCGCTGGTGGTGCTTTCGCCGCTGGTCTTGCCTTCATCTTGATTAACCGTATCACTGGTACAATCTTTGGTGTATCAGGCGATATGTTGAAAAATCCAGATGCTATGGTTTCAACACTATTGGGTGGGCAAATCAAAGTTGCTGATTACTTCATTAGTGTTATGGAAGCCCCAGCATTGAACATGGGTGTCTTCGTAGGGATTATTTCTGGTTTTATTGGAGCAACTGCTTACAATAAATACTATAACTTCCGTAAGCTTCCTGATGCACTTTCATTCTTTAACGGAAAACGTTTTGTACCGTTTGTAGTTATTCTTCGTTCAATAATTGCTGCAATTGTACTTTCAGCTTTCTGGCCACTTGTGCAAACTGGTATCAATAGCTTTGGTATCTGGATTGCTAACTCACAAGAAACTGCTCCAATCCTTGCACCATTCTTGTATGGTACATTGGAACGTTTGCTCTTGCCATTTGGTCTTCACCACATGTTGACTATCCCAATGAACTACACAGCTCTTGGTGGTACTTATGAGGTCTTAACTGGTGCAGCAAAAGGTAGCCAAGTATTTGGTCAAGATCCACTTTGGCTTGCATGGGTAACAGACCTTGTAAACCTTAAAGGTACTGATGCTAGTCAATACCAACACTTGTTAGATACTGTTCACCCAGCTCGTTTCAAAGTTGGACAAATGATTGGTTCATTCGGTATCTTGATGGGTGTGGTTGTGGCTATCTACCGTAATGTTGATGCTGACAAGAAACATAAATACAAAGGTATGATGATTGCGACAGCTCTTGCAACATTCTTGACAGGGGTTACTGAACCAATCGAATACATGTTCATGTTCGTCGCAACACCTATGTATCTTGTTTACTCACTTGTTCAAGGTGCTGCCTTTGCTATGGCTGACGTCGTAAACCTACGTATGCACTCATTCGGTTCAATCGAGTTCTTGACTCGTACACCTATTGCAATCAGTGCTGGTATCGGTATGGATATCGTTAACTTCGTTTGGGTAACTGTTCTCTTTGCTGTAATCATGTACTTTATCGCAAACTTCATGATTCAAAAATTCAACTACGCAACTCCAGGGCGTAACGGAAACTACGAAACTGCTGAAGGTTCAGAAGAATCTAGCAGCGAAGTGAAAGTTGCAGCAGGCTCTCAAGCTGTAAATATTATCAACCTTCTTGGTGGACGTGCAAACATCGTTGATGTTGACGCATGTATGACTCGTCTTCGTGTAACTGTTAAGGATGCAGATAAAGTAGGAAATGCAGAGCAATGGAAAGCAGAAGGAGCTATGGGTCTTGTCATGAAAGGACAAGGGGTTCAAGCTATCTACGGTCCAAAAGCTGATGTATTGAAATCTGATATTCAAGATATCCTTGATTCAGGTGAAATCATTCCTGAAACTCTTCCAAGCCAAATGACAGAAGCACAACAAAACACTGTTCACTTCAAAGGTCTTACTGAGGAAGTTTACTCAGTAGCAGACGGTCAAGTTGTTGCTTTGGAACAAGTAAAAGATCCAGTATTTGCTCAAAAAATGATGGGTGATGGATTTGCAGTAGAACCTGCAAATGGAAACATTGTATCTCCAGTTTCAGGTACTGTATCAAGCATCTTCCCAACAAAACATGCTCTTGGTATTGTGACTGAAGCAGGTCTTGAAGTATTGGTTCACATTGGTTTGGACACAGTAAGTCTTGAAGGTAAACCATTTACAGTTCATGTTGCTGAAGGACAAAAAGTTGTAGCAGGAGATCTCCTTGTCACAGCTGACTTGGATGCTATCCTTGCAGCAGGACGTGAAACTTCAACAGTAGTTGTCTTCACAAATGCTGAAGCTATTAAATCAGTTAAATTAGAACAAACAGGTTCTCTTGCAGCTAAAACAGCAGTTGCTAAAGTAGAATTGTAATATACTTGAGGTTGGAAGCTGTATTCCAACCTCTTATTTTGGGAGAAAAGCATGAAATTTTTAACACTCAATACTCACAGTTGGATGGAGAAAGAAGCAGAGGAAAAATTCCAGATTTTGCTTGAGGATATTCTTGAAAAGGACTATGATTTGATTTGTTTCCAAGAAATCAATCAGGAGATCACCTCTCCAGAGGTGGAGGTTAATGATCTCTATCAAGCTTTGCCAGCAGCTGAGCCTATTCACCAAGATCACTATGTTAGACTTTTGGTTGAAAAGTTGTCTGAGCAAGGGAAAAATTACTACTGGACTTGGGCCTATAACCATATCGGTTATGATCGCTACCATGAAGGTGTAGCTATCTTGTCTAAAACACCTATTGAAGCCAGAGAAATTTTGGTTTCAGATGTGGATGATCCAACAGACTATCATACTCGTCGCGTTGCCTTGGCTGAAACTGTAGTTGATGGTAAGGAGCTTGCAGTTGCAAGTGTCCACCTTTCTTGGTGGGATAAAGGTTTCCAAGAAGAATGGGCACGATTTGAGGCTGTCTTGAAAGAATTGAACAAGCCGCTTTTGCTAGCTGGAGATTTCAACAACCCAGCCGGTCAGGAAGGTTACCAAGCTATTTTATCTAGTCCATTAGGATTAGAAGATGCCTTTGAAGTTGCTCAAGAGAAAAGCGGTAGCTATACCGTTCCACCAGAAATTGATGGCTGGAAAGGGAACACTGAACCCCTTCGAATCGATTATGTCTTTACTACCAAAGAGTTAGCGGTGGAAAATTTACATGTCGTATTTGATGGTAACAAGAGTCCACAAGTGAGTGATCACTATGGCTTGAATGCTATTTTAAACTGGAAATAATAACTGATACTCTTCGAAAATCAAATTCAAACTACGTCAACGTCGCCTTGCCGTACTCAAGTACAGCCTGCGGCTAGTTTCCTAGTTTGCTCTTTAATTTTCATTGAGTATGAAAAGAGGTTGGGATTATAAAATTCCAGCCTTTTTCTGATTAGAAAAGCTACTGGAAATAGCCTAATACTCTTCGAAAATCAAATTCAAACCACGTCAGCTTCACCTTGCCGTACTCAAGTACAGCCTGCGGCTAGCTTCCTAGTTTGCTCTTTGATTTTCATTGAGTATAAATAAGTGAGGCTACTGAAATGGAATAAAATGTGGTATAATTGATAGGATAGATAGAATCGAGGATAGTATGTCATTTACGAAATTTCAATTTAAAAACTATATTAGAGAAGCCTTGGAGGAGTTGAAATTTATAACTCCAACAGAGGTACAAGATAAGTTGATTCCCATTGTCTTGGCAGGTCGTGAC
Source organism: Streptococcus sp. 9903 (assembly GCF_013276625.1). Classification (NCBI taxonomy): domain Bacteria; kingdom Bacillati; phylum Bacillota; class Bacilli; order Lactobacillales; family Streptococcaceae; genus Streptococcus; species Streptococcus sp. 9903. The sequence continues at coordinate 91,470 of NZ_VMLI01000008.1, forward strand.
CTAGTCGGTGAATCAAAAACAGGTTCAGGTAAGACTCACACTTTCTTGTTACCGATTTTCCAGCAACTAGATGAAGCTAGCGATAGTGTACAAGCAGTGATTACTGCACCGAGTCGTGAGTTGGCTACTCAAATTTACCAAGCAGCCCGTCAGATTGCTGCCCACTCAGAAGTGGAAGTTCGTGTAGTTAATTATGTGGGTGGTACGGATAAGGCTCGCCAGATTGAGAAATTGGCAAGCAACCAGCCTCATATTGTCATCGGAACGCCAGGCCGTATCTACGACTTGGTTAAATCTGGTGATTTAGCTATTCATAAAGCCAAGACATTTGTTGTTGATGAAGCAGACATGACCTTGGATATGGGATTCTTGGAAACTGTTGATAAGATTGCTGGAAACCTTCCAAAAGACCTGCAATTCATGGTCTTCTCAGCGACTATTCCACAAAAATTGCAACCATTCTTGAAAAAATATTTGTCAAATCCTGTCATGGAGAAAATCAAGACCAAAACGGTCATTTCTGATACCATTGATAATTGGTTGATTTCTACTAAGGGACGTGACAAGAATGCTCAAATTTACCAGTTGACTCAGTTGATGCAACCCTATTTGGCAATGATTTTTGTTAACACTAAAACGCGTGCTGATGAATTACATTCATATCTGACTACTCAAGGCTTGAAGGTGGCAAAAATCCATGGAGATATTGCCCCTCGTGAACGTAAGCGAATCATGAATCAGGTGAAAAATCTGGATTTTGAGTACATTGTCGCAACAGACTTGGCAGCGCGTGGAATTGATATTGAAGGTGTCAGTCATGTCATCAATGATGCCATTCCGCAAGATTTATCCTTCTTCGTGCACCGTGTTGGTCGTACTGGACGAAACGGCCTGCCAGGTACTGCTATTACCCTTTACCAGCCAAGTAATGACTCGGATATCCGTGAGTTGGAGAAATTAGGAATTAAGTTTACTCCTAAGATGGTCAAAGACGGGGAATTTCAAGATACTTATGACCGTGATCGTCGTGCCAACCGTGAGAAAAAACAAGATAAACTTGATATCGAAATGATTGGTTTGGTTAAAAAGAAAAAGAAAAAAGTCAAACCGGGTTATAAGAAGAAAATTCAATGGGCGGTTGATGAAAAGCGCCGCAAAACCAAGCGTGCTGAAAATCGCGCTCGCGGTCGTGCAGAGCGTAAAGCTAAACGCCAAACATTTTAATAGAAATTGTTGGAGTACTGAACTCCAACTTTTTGCTTTATGAGAACGAACTATCTAAACCGAAACACTACATTAAAGACTGCAAATTGTGTTGAAAAATGGTATAATGATAAAGTTATATAGTCCCGATAAGATGGTAGGTATTTCTATTTTTTCTTGCGAGTCGCAACTCGCAAAGAATGACGGCTCCAAAGTAGTCGCTCGTCATTCTACGGTTGCCGCTATAATGCGGTCACCCTATGCGCCTTACTAGTTTCAGAAATAAAAAAGTATTGTTTTTATTTCTTTCGCGTCGCAACTCGTAGATGATAGGGATTTCTATCAGTACTTTGTAACTCTATAACACTATTTTTAAGGGGGGACATTTTTATGTCAGAACGTAAATTATTCACGTCTGAGTCTGTATCTGAGGGGCATCCAGATAAGATTGCAGACCAAATTTCAGATGCGATTTTGGATGCTATTTTAGAACAGGATCCAGAGGCGCACGTTGCTGCTGAGACAGCTGTATACACTGGATCTGTCCACGTTTTTGGTGAAATTTCTACAAATGCCTATGTAGATATTAACCGTGTGGTTCGTGATACCATTGCAGAGATTGGCTATACCAATACCGAGTATGGTTTTTCTGCTGAGACTGTAGGAGTACACCCATCTTTGGTGGAACAATCTCCTGACATTGCCCAAGGTGTTAACGAAGCCTTGGAGGTCCGTGGAAATGTTAATCAAGACCCACTTGACTTAATTGGTGCTGGAGACCAAGGGCTCATGTTTGGATTTGCAGTGGATGAAACAGAAGAGCTCATGCCGTTGCCAATTTCACTCAGTCATAAATTGGTTCGTCGTCTGGCAGAACTTCGCAAGTCTGGGGAAATCAGCTATCTTCGCCCAGATGCTAAATCACAAGTTACAGTTGAGTATGATGAAAATGACCGTCCAGTACGTGTGGACACAGTCGTTATTTCAACTCAGCACGATCCAGAAGTCAGCAACGAACAAATTCACAATGATGTCATTAGCAAGGTTATCAAAGAGGTTATTCCAGCCTCTTACTTGGATGAGCAAACAAAATTCTTCATCAATCCTACTGGTCGTTTTGTAATCGGTGGGCCTCAAGGGGACTCAGGCTTGACTGGTCGTAAGATTATCGTGGATACCTATGGTGGCTACTCTCGTCACGGTGGTGGTGCTTTCTCTGGTAAAGATGCGACTAAGGTGGACCGTTCTGCGTCATATGCGGCTCGCTATATTGCAAAGAATATCGTTGCAGCAGGCCTTGCTAAGAAAGCAGAAGTGCAGTTGGCCTACGCTATCGGTGTTGCGCAACCTGTTTCTGTTCGTATCGATACCTTTGGTACAGGAACAGTAGCTGAAAGCAAGCTTGAAAAAGCGGCTCGTCAAATCTTTGACCTTCGTCCTGCAGGAATTATTCAAATGTTGGATCTTAAACGTCCAATCTACCGTCAAACAGCGGCTTATGGACACATGGGACGTACAGATATTGACCTTCCATGGGAACGTTTGGACAAGGTAGATGCTTTAAAAGAAGCAGTCAAATAAATAAATTGAAGAAAGAGGGAACCCCCTCTTTTTTATAGTTTTTAACTATACTGGGATACTGTTCTGAAAATCCATTTTGCGAAAGTAGAGATTTATATGTATTTCTTTAAAAATGATAAAGGTTGAGATTTCTCCTCGTAATAGATAATCATGGGGATATTTCAATCCAAAGTTTTATTCGTTATCACTTGACTATTGCAAGGTTTTCTAGAGCAACAGAGTCATGGAATGGACTCATGGTTGAGATTTCTCCTTGTTGCTTGGACTTCATTCAAAAGTCTGTGACCTAAGCCTTGTTCAAACTTCCAATACACTAGCTGTTTCCATAGCATGACTTCTGCACTAGACTTTCTTTTCCGAATAAATAGATAGAACCATAGAATCTAGTAAACCTAGAATTAAAACTGTGGTATAATATTAGCAATAAAAGGAATCTGGAGGATTAGAATCATGGTATCAACGAAAACACAAATTGCTGGTTTTGAGTTTGATAATTGCTTGATGAATGCAGCAGGTGTGGCTTGTATGACGATAGAGGAGCTGGAAGGGGTTAAAAGCTCAGTGGCAGGAACCTTTGTCACTAAGACAGCGACCTTGGACTTCCGTCAGGGGAATCCTGAGCCACGCTATCAAGATGTTCCACTTGGTTCTATCAACTCTATGGGCTTGCCAAATAATGGCTTAGACTATTATTTGGACTATCTTTTGGACTTGCAGGAAAAAGAGCCGAACCGAACTTTCTTCTTATCTCTGGTCGGTATGTCTCCAGAGGAAACCCATACTATCCTGAAAAAAGTCCAAGAGAGTGATTTTCGTGGCTTGATTGAGCTAAACCTCTCCTGTCCAAATGTTCCAGGTAAACCTCAGATTGCCTATGATTTTGAGACAACAGACCGGATTTTGGCAGAAGTATTTGACTACTTTACAAAACCTCTTGGAATTAAATTGCCACCATATTTTGATATTGTTCACTTTGACCAAGCGGCAGCTATTTTCAATAAGTATCCTCTTAAGTTTGTCAACTGTGTTAACTCTATCGGAAACGGCCTTTATATAGAAGATGAGTCTGTCGTTATTCGTCCTAAAAATGGCTTTGGTGGGATTGGTGGAGAGTATATTAAGCCGACTGCGCTAGCCAATGTTCATGCCTTTTATCAACGCTTAAACCCTCAAATCCAAATCATCGGAACAGGTGGAGTTCTGACTGGTCGTGATGCCTTTGAACACATCCTCTGTGGAGCAAGTATGGTGCAGGTGGGAACCACCCTTCACAAAGAAGGCGTCAGTGCTTTTGACCGCATTACCAATGAACTGAAAGCAATCATGTCGGAAAAAGGGTACGAAAGCCTAGAAGATTTCCGTGGGAAATTGCGCTATATTGATTAAATGAACTAAAAAGTTAGAAGAAAGGAGAGAAGATGCTAGCCATTGAAGAAAGTCAGAAGTTGACTTTAGCAAATTTACCGAGTCTGAGCCTATTTACAGGGACAGATCAGGGCCAGTTTGAAGTTATGAAGAGTCAAGTATTGAAACAGCTTGGCTATGATTCCGCTGACCTTAACTTTGCTTACTTTGATATGAAAGAAGTAGCTTACAAGGATGTGGAACTGGAGTTGGTTAGCCTTCCTTTCTTTGCGGATGAGAAAATCGTGATATTGGATCATTTTGTCGATATTACGACTGCTAAAAAGCGCTTTTTGACAGATGATGAACTCAAGTCATTTGAGGAATACCTTGATAACCCTTCGCCAACAACCAAGTTGTTGATCTTTGCGGAAGGAAAGCTAGATAGTAAAAGACGGTTGGTTAAATTACTTAAGCGTGATGCCAAGGTCTTCGATGCAGTAGAAGCCAAAGAACAAGAATTGCGCCAGTATTTCCAAAAGTGGAGCCGGAAACAAGGTCTGCAGTTTGCCAATCATTCTTTTGAAAATCTTCTCATCAAGTCGGGGCTTCAATTTAGCGAAATTCAGAAAAATCTCCTCTTTTTACAGTCCTATAAGGCAGATTCTGTTATCGAAGAAGAGGATATTGTCAACGCTATTCCCAAGACCTTGCAGGACAATATTTTTGATTTAACTCAGTTTATTCTGACTAAAAAGATGGACCAGGCGCGCGATTTGGTTAGAGACTTGACCTTACAAGGTGAAGATGAAATCAAGTTGATTGCCGTTATGCTAGGACAATTTCGGACTTTTACTCAGGTGAAGATTTTGGCGGAATCTGGCCAAACAGAATCGCAGATTGCAAGTAGTTTAGGTAGTTATCTGGGACGCAATCCCAATCCCTATCAAATCAAGTTTGCGTTGAGGGATTCACGAGGACTTTCCTTGAGCTTTTTGAAGCAAGCTATTTCTTATTTGATTGAGACAGACTATCAGATTAAGACAGGTCTTTATGAAAAAGGTTTCCTTTTTGAAAAGGCACTCCTACAGATTGCTAGTCAAGTCAATTGACATTTTTTTGAAACTAAAACCCGTGTCAAGATTATCTTGTCATGGGTTTCTTGCTGATTTGCTTATTTTATACTCAATGAAAATTAAAGAGCAAACTAGGAAACTAGCCGCAGGTTGCTCAA
>NZ_VMLI01000009.1:0-63839 GCF_013276625.1 Streptococcus sp. 9903
TTTAGGACATCCATTACAGACAAAGGTAGCTTTGTCTAGTAAAGGACAAGGAAGGTTATGGCCTGTAGACTCTCGGACTTGTCTGTTTCGTTTGACCTCTTTGGAAACAGTAGTTGGGTCTTTTAGAATGGATTGTCCAATAGCTTTGAATGTTTCACCGCGCTCTAAACCTAATTGGATATCATTACGGTCTGAAAGGGTAAGGTGTTTATGTTTTGTCATAGTAGACCTCATTTCTAATTCAAACGTCTCACACTTAATTCCACCATAAAAATCCGTTTTAGACTAATTTCCACTTTGGTCAGGCAAGTGGAAGTTACTTTGAGAAGTTACATTCAAACTATTTTTCTAATTTTTTATTCAAAAGACTACTATTTTTTTCGCTTTTATGGTAAAATTTTCTGTGGAGAAGGAAAATAGAGGTAAAAATATGGCAATTCCCAAATATCAATACATAAAAGACGAATTAAAAAATAAAATCATCTCTGGGCAGTTTAGCAGTGGAGATAAATTTTACACTGAAGCAGAGCTCATTTCAATGTACGATGTCAGTTCTATCACAGTTGTCCGCGCCTTAAACGACCTTGCTAAAGATGGCTATATTGTCCGCCAACAAGGAAAAGGAACCTTCGTTTCACGTGCACGCAAACACAAGCTTGTAGAGTTTTCAGATATTGAACTCTTTAATGCTAAAGATGATAAGGTAACTGTTCTTTCAATTGAACGCGGAAACAAACTCGCTTACTTGGAAAAATTGGGTCTACGCGGCGATCAATTCTACTACAAGATTGAACGTGTCCGCGAATCAAACGGTGTCGTTTATATCTACCATACATCCTACATCCCAGAACAATATATCAACGCAAATTATCCAAACCTTGAATACTATAGTTCTATCTATAACCGTTTCAAGTTAGACTACCACATTCACATGAATGATGAACACTTTGAAGAAATCAACGAAATAGTCTTTCCAACTCCAGAACATGCGGCTTCAGTCCTCGGAGTCGATGAACAATTCCCTACTGTCCTACAAACTAAAATCACCAAACTCGAATCAACTGGTCAAGTTTTAGGATACAGTGAAACTTACAAACGATCTGATTATTACAAGATTAAATTCATCTCATGTGATCGTGATCACTAAGAAGAAAGCCTGAGCCTAAGCGCTTGGGCTTTTTCTATGCTTATTATATAACATAGTAGATTGAAATAGAATATGGACAAATCGATTAGGAAATTCAAATCAATTTCTAGTAATATTTTAGAAGTCACAGTATACTATTCTATATTCAACATATTATAAAATATTGGTTATTTTTTTCTAAAGCACTTTAATAAAAAAGAAAAATCGAAGTTCTGCTACTCCTATAAATGGAGTAATAGAAATTCGATTTTTTCTAATTATCCTAATCCAAGACGTTCAAAAATATCATCCACTCGTTTAGTGTAGTAAAGAGGGTTGAAGATCTCGTCGATTTCTTCTTGTGTGAGGCGTGATGTCACCTCTGGATCTGCTTCTAGCAGTGGTTTGAAGTCTACTTGGTTGTCCCAAGAGTAGGCTGTTTTTGGTTGTACCAAGTCATAGGCTTGCTCACGGGTCATCCCTTTTTCAATCAAGGTCAACATAGCACGTTGGCTGAAAATCAAACCAAATGTCGAGTTCATATTGCGGATCATATTTTCTGGGAAGACCGTCAAGTTCTTGACAATATTTCCAAAGCGGTTGAGCATGTAGTCAATCAAGATAGTTGTATCTGGTGTGATGATGCGTTCAGCTGATGAGTGGGAAATGTCTCGTTCGTGCCAGAGAGCAACGTTTTCATAGGCTGTAATCATATGACCACGGATAACACGCGCAAGACCTGTCATATTTTCAGAACCGATAGGGTTGCGTTTGTGAGGCATAGCAGATGAACCTTTTTGACCTTTGGCAAAGAATTCTTCTACTTCGCGTTGTTCAGATTTTTGCAAACCACGAATCTCAGTCGCCATACGTTCGATAGAAGTTGCGATGCTGGCAAGAACCGCAAAGTACTCAGCGTGAAGGTCACGAGGAAGCACCTGTGTAGAGATTTCTTGGGCACGAATACCCAATTTGTCGCAGACATATTGCTCTACAAATGGTGGGATATTAGCAAAGTTCCCAACCGCACCAGAAATCTTACCAGCTTCCACACCAGCAGCCGCATGCTCGAAACGCTCGATATTGCGCTTCATTTCGCTATACCAAGTCGCCAATTTAAGACCAAAGGTTGTAGGCTCAGCGTGCACACCGTGGGTACGACCCATCATGATGGTGAACTTGTGTTCCTTAGCCTTGTCAGCGATGATGTTGGTAAAGTTTTCAAGGTCACGACGGATGATATCGTTGGCCTGCTTGTAGAGGTAACCGTAGGCCGTATCCACCACGTCGGTAGAAGTCAAACCATAGTGAACCCACTTGCGCTCTTCACCAAGAGTCTCAGAAACCGCACGTGTGAAGGCAACCACATCGTGGCGAGTCTCTTGCTCAATCTCCAAAATACGGTCGATGTCAAAGTCCGCCTTTTCACGAATCAAAGCTACATCTTCCTTAGGGATTTCCCCCAACTCAGCCCATGCCTCATCAGCGAGGATTTCTACCTCAAGCCAAGCACGGTATTTATTTTCTTCACTCCAAATGTTCGCCATCTCCGGGCGAGAGTAACGGTTGATCATGTTGTTTCTCCTTAAAAATCTTTTTTATCTATGAGGCTCAGGAAACTTTGCATTATTAGATGCTAAATTAGGGTTTGTAGAAAATAAAATTAGGAAGTAATAATCCTTTGATTACTCTAATCAGCTATCATGCAAACTTCAACCATTGCAATAAGTCAAATGGTATGATTCTCTTATTCTAAAATCTCACACTTCCATTGTTCAAGTCTATTTTCCGCATTTGATACACCCTCTAAATGTTTTAAAACATGTAAATCATCTAAAAGATAAAGTAAAACTAGTAAATCTCTAGCTGTTTTTTTTCGTTCTTCATCAGAAATGGTATCAAAGAAATCAATACTCAAAGTTTTAACCGGATCCTTAAAATGACTTTCACCGTTTAAAACCAGTCTATACATAAGATTCTCAAAATAAGTTCTGTATTCTTTATCAATTTTTTCAACAATTAAAGGATCTGTTGTTAGCTCGGCAATTCCCTTCTTATAATTAAAACTACCATAGGCTTCTAAAATTTTTCTCATTGCATTCCCAACAAAACTTTCCGAAGTAGGTGTACTATTTCCCAATGCATAACCGAAGACTATTTCAAGTAGTTCTGTATAATCGTGAGTACTAGTTTTGAATTCTTGTAATTTACCAGAAACCAATTCTAACTTCTTGTATTTAGATTTTTGTCCACCTTCCTCTTCTTTACAGGATTCCATTATCTCTTTCAAAAAGATATCAAAGTCATATATTGTTTGTTTATCATGGGTCATTAGTAAAACTCTAGTATTACTATTCCCCTTAAAAAATCTAGTTAAACAGTATTTTAAATACGAGGTTATTCCAACTTTATTTTCCATATCAAAACTAGAAATTGGATCGTCAATAACAATAAAATATTCATGACTATAAGCATCTGCTAACTCTCTCTGTTGAATTATCTCAGTAAAGAAATAACATAATGCCAGCGCATTTCGTTCCCCTACGGAAACCCTACTGGGGACCACAGACTTACCTCTTGATAACAGATAGTATTTTCCGTTTTGATTCTGTATAGCTAACCGATTTTTTGAAAAAAATATGTAATTTAAACTTTTATTAATTTCATCAACTGCAATATCTATATTAAGTTTCTTGTCTTCTAAATCAGAAATCTGCTTCTCATAATCCTTTACTCGTTTACTACTGCTATTATAATTATTTTCACAAATTGCTTTTTTATTTGTTTTCTCTTGAAACTTTTTGTATGCATCTTGAATTTCATAAAAAGCTAATTCATTATTTATTTGAAGGAGATCTACTTTTAACTTTTGAATATCCGAGATTTCTGAATTATGTTTGATAATTGCTTGGTTAATTTTTTCAATATCATGCTCTGCTTGACTTAATTCTTGAGAAAAGCTTATATTAGGTAACTCAACTATATTATATGGATTATCAATCTTCTTATCGATTATTGAGTTAATTTCGTTAAATTTAGCATTCAAAGCATTAATACTATTTTGATAAGACTGAATTAATATTGGATCTATCTGTTCATAACCAGAAAAATCTTGATTAATCTCATCAATTTTTTTACCTCTCAATGCGGATTGGTGTTCTTCGACTGCTCTTGATAGTAGTTTAGTTATGCCATTCGTGAGTTCAACTTTAACATCTTCTGATACTGATTGAGTACAAAAAGGACATTTTTTTTGATGTTCATCTTCAAAGAAATCTTTAACTTCTCTCAAATGACGTTCACCTTTTGTGGAATCAGATAATAATGTCAGTAAATACTTATCCCTAGAATTCAACTCAGGTTCTTCGATTTTTTCAGACAATAAAGTTGATAATTCATTGCTATCAAAATTAATATCAGGTAAAGATAGTTCATTATTTATAGTAACTGCGGAATCTCTTATTGAAAAATATCTAGCTTTTTTATTGTTGAATTCAACCTCTAACTCATTTTTATCTAAGATTGGTTGTAAATCAACAAAATTTTGAAAGGTATTATTATGAACGGGAGATGCAGCTCGATTTCCTTTTATCTCCCTATCTCTTTCGGCCCAGTTGCCTACTCCTTTCAAAGAATCTGTCATTTCCTTTTTCCAAAAGTCTGGAGATTTTTCATTTTTTTCATCTAAATATTCTTCATATTCAGCATAATAATCTTGAGATTCAATTTGTGATTCTGATAACTGCGTTCTTAATCTATCCAGTTCCTCATCGATATCAACCTGTTCACCTAAAATTACAATTGTATCTAACCCTTCTTGAGCAATTTTGACTTTCTGATCAACATAGTGTTCATTGAAAACAAATATCGATTTTCGTTCAGTATCACTAAGTACAATATTATTATTATTTTTATCAATAAATGATACTCTATCTGTTCCAAACTCACCATTTTTTAATTGATTTATTCCTCGAGCAATGGTACTTTTCCCTGAACCATTCCTTCCAAACAATAAACTTGCCCTATCGTTTTGTACTGGATTTGTTCCCTCAAAATTTCCTTCAAAGAGTTCTAATTTTGTTTCATCTTCAAAAATACCTGATTTTATATTAATTCCTTTAATTTTTTCAAACATTTTTTCTTTAGACCCCTCTCCCCTAAAACTCTCCCACACTATCTGGTTCATCACTAAATAAAGTCACATGTCCCATCTTGCGGTTGTGCTTCGCTTCTATTTTACCATACATGTGGAGGTGGGCGCTTGGATTTTCTGTGACATATTTTTCAGCAGCTTCGACATGCTGGCCGAGGACATTGAGCATGACGGCTGGAGCATGCAGTTTGATAGCTGGCAATGGTGCCCCCAGAACACCCAGAATATGGGCATCAAACTGGGAGAAGTCGCAAGCTTCAATAGAGTAGTGCCCAGAGTTGTGTGGTCGTGGGGCAATCTCGTTGACAATGATATCATCAGCTGTCGCAAACATTTCCACGCAAAGGGTTCCAGACAAGTTGAGTTGCTCAGCGATTCTCACTGCCATAGCTTTGGCTTTCTCGGCTAAACTTTCAGAAATGCGAGCAGGCACAATAGTTTTTGAAAGGATATTGTTTCGGTGGATATTTTCCTGAACTGGGAAAACCGTCACGTCCTTGCCATTTCCTGATACAATGACAGAAATTTCAAGGTCAAAATTGACAAATTCTTCCAAAACACAGTCTGCTGAATCGGCTAGTGCATTGGCTTCTTCCAAGTCTTCTGCCGAGCGAATGACCTTTTGTCCATGGCCATCATAACCACCTGTTGCCGTCTTGAGGACATAGTTTTTCGACAGGTCGATATCTGCCAAGTCTTGGCTAGAAGTCACAACCTTGTAAGGTGCTACAGTGACTTGAGCCTTGTTTGAGAGGAAGTCTTTCTCAAAGATCCGGTTTTGGGAGATGCGAAGCAGGTCGGTCCCTTGAGGGAGTTGCCCATCCTTGATAACAGCATCAAGACCGTCAGCATCTACATTCTCAAATTCATAAGTCAGGACATCGCAACGCTCAGCTAGCTGACGAAGTGCATCCACATCGTTATAAGGCGCCACAATGATTTCCGCCACACGAGAGGCTGGGCAATCCGCAGCAGGATCCAGCGCAATGACCTTGTGCCCCATATAGATAGTTGAGATCGCCATCATCTGACCCAGCTGACCGCCACCGATAATTCCGATTGTTTTAGATGAGCTCATTGGTAGACTCCTCTGCGATTTTTCCTTGTTCTTCTGCAAAATCTGCCAAAGCTGTCGCGATAGCTTGATCCTCTACTGAAAGAAGACGGAGGGCGAAGAGAGCCGCATTTGTCGCACCAGCTTCACCGATAGCCATTGTCGCAACAGGTACGCCACCCGGCATCTGAACGATAGAATAGAGTGAATCCACTCCACTAAGAGCACGAGATTTGACTGGCACACCAATGACTGGAAGGGTTGTTTTAGCAGCGACCATACCTGGCAAATGGGCTGCACCTCCAGCACCTGCGATGATAACCTTGATGCCACGACTACGAGCTTCTTCGGCATGTTGGAACATGAGGTCTGGTGTACGGTGGGCAGAGACAACTTTCTTTTCGTAGGCTACACCGAAGCGGTCTAAGACTTCTGCTGTTTTTTGCATGGTTGCCCAATCGGATTTTGAGCCCATGATAATGGAAATTACGGGTTTCATTTCTTCTCCTTTTTCCTGTTTTTCAACAATCACCTTAGGTTGTGAGGGACGGCAGCAGCCATCAAAGGTGTCTCATGCCTAAATTGGAAGCCCAAGGTCTTCTAATTTCCCTGAACGGCGGCGATTGTTCTATATTAGCTCGCTAACGCTCGCAAACCATACGGTCATTAACGTATTTTGTGAATTTTTATTTTTCTTTTTGATAATCGTCTAATGTAGTGCGGACGTAAGCGACCGCCTAGGGCGTTCCATTACTAAAACTGGAGCCTAGGTCTCCAGTTTTCCGCTCCTAGTAGCAAAGCTACTAGGAGTTCCACTACTGCGACGATTATTCTATTTTGGCTCGCTTTCGCTCGCCATAACAAAGTTAGTATCTGTTAATCTTTTATCGCCTTGCTTCCGATATCTGTTCGGTAGAAGAGGCCTTCTGTTTTTTGTTGGGTGAGTTCTTGGTAGATGGTATCTTGAGCCTCTTTGACGGTATCTGCTGTGTTAACGAGCATATAGACACGTCCACCGTTTGATAGCAGTGCTCTGCTATTTGCCGCAAACTTAGCACCTGCATAGTAGGTGATAATGCCGCCATTGGTTTTTGCTGGCAATGCAACACCCTTTTCATATTCTAGCGGGTAACCCTTGGATGCGACAACCACACCCAGAGTCACACCCTTATCCGTCCAGGTGATGTTTGGCTCCTTGCTATCCAGAATATCTGTAATATTTTGTGCAAAGTCAGATGTCAAACGAGGCAAGATAATCTGTGTTTCAGGATCTCCAAAGCGAGCATTGAACTCGATGACTTTAGGACCTTCTGCTGTCAGGATAAGCCCTGCGTAGAGGATGCCAAGATACGGACGGCCTTCTTTGATCATCCCTTCAAGAACTGGCTTGACAATAGTCTCAACCGCTGTGTCAACTACACTCTGTGGCAAGTGTGGAACTGGCGCATAGGCACCCATACCACCCGTGTTAGGCCCTTTGTCACCATCATAGGCACGTTTGTGGTCTTGCGCTGTCGGCATGATATAGAACTTGTCGCCATTGACAAAGACAAAGAGTGAAAATTCCTCTCCTTCAAGGAATTCCTCAATAACTACACGCGCACCTGAGTCACCAAATTTATTGTCCAAAAGCATCTCGTGAGCTGCTTCGACCGCTTGCTCGACTGTCTCCGCAACGACGACACCTTTCCCAAGCGCCAAGCCATCCGCCTTGACCACGATAGGCGCACCCTGTTTTTCGATATAGACCTTGGCTTCCTCAAAATCCGAGAATGTGCCATAGGCTGCTGTCGGAACGCCATATTTGACCATGATTTCCTTGGCAAAATCCTTGGACCACTCCAGCTCCGCTGCCAATCTTGTCGGACCAAAGGCTTTGAGACCCGCTGCATGGAAATCATCCACGATACCAGCCGCAAGGGCGTCATCTGGCCCGATAAAGGTCCAAGCAATATAGTTGGTTTTTGCAAACTCAATCAATTTAGAATGTTCGGAAATGGAGATATTTACCAACTCCAAACCATCCAGAGTCATCCCATCATTCCCAGGAGCTACAAATACTTTTTCAACGTCTTTTGACTCAAGTAACTTCTTAGCAATCGCATGTTCACGACCACCTGAACCTACAACTAACAGCTTCATCTCACAACCTCTTTTGCGAATTATTTAATAACATTATACCATAAACGTTCGTTTTAATCTTATTTCACTCCGCATTTTTACGCAAAAAAGGAAAGAAACTGTTTTCTTCCCTTTCGTTTTCTTAATGTCTAAAATGTCTCACTCCTGTGAAGACCATAGTCAAGCCGTATTTGTCAGCAGCTTCGATGGATTCCTGATCACGGACCGATCCACCTGGCTGGATGATAGCCTTAATACCTGCTTTAGCGATTTCTTCCACGTTATCGGCAAATGGGAAGAAGGCATCCGAAGCAAGGACAGCACCGTCAAGACGGTCTTTAGCTTGGTCAATGGCAATACGGACTGAAGCCACACGGTTGGTTTGACCTGGACCAATACCAAGTGTCATATGGTCTTTGGTTACGATGATACCGTTTGATTTGACGTACTTGATGGCTTTCCAAGCGAACTCAAGAGCTGTCGCTTCTGTCTCAGTTGGCTGACGTTTGGTCACCACTTGCCAATCAGCTGGGCTTTCTTTCACTACGTCTTGATTTTGCACCAGAAGTCCACCAACTACACCTGTGTATTCTGCTTCCACTTCACTGGCCTCTTGAGCATCAAATGGCAAGGCAAGGATACGCAAGTTTTTCTTTTTGTTGGTCAAAATGGCTAGCGCTTCATCCGTATAGCTTGGTGCAATGATGATTTCAAGGAAAACGCCGTGCATCTTCTCAGCTGTCGCAGCATCCACCTCACGGTTGAGAACGACAATCCCACCAAAGATAGACACTGGGTCAGACTCATAAGCGTAGTCCCAAGCAGTCTCGATGTCATCAGCTTGACCAATCCCACATGGGTTCATGTGTTTGAGAGCTACAACCGTTGGGCGTTCTTTGAAATCGCGAATAATACGAATGGCAGCGTCAGCATCGCGGATATTGTTAAATGACAATTCTTTCCCGTTGAGCTGTTTCGCTGAAGCAATCGAATAGTCTGTTGGCAAAGCTTTTTGGTAGAAATCCGCATCTTGTTGAGGATTCTCACCGTAACGCATAGCTTGTTTGAGGTCATAGGTCAAAGTGAGCTTTTCAGGTTTGCTTTCTCCGACTTGAGCTGTGAAATACTCTGCAATCAAGGCGTCATAAGCCGCTGTGTGACGGAAAACTTTGGCTGCCAAACGTTGACGCGTTTCGTAAGTCGTTTCACCATTGGCTGACAACTCGTCCAAAACCACTGTATAGTCAGCAGGGTCTACCACAACCGTCACGCTGGCATGATTCTTCGCTGCCGAGCGAAGCATAGATGGCCCACCGATATCGATGTTCTCAACCGCATCAGCGTACCTCACGTCTGGTTTGAGGATCGTTTCCTTGAAAGGATAAAGGTTGACCACTACAAGGTCGATAAGCTCAATTTGGTTCTCCTTGGCCGCTTCCAAGTGGCTATCCAAATCACGACGGGCGAGGAGCCCACCGTGGATATTTGGATGAAGGGTCTTAACACGGCCATCCATCATCTCTGGGAAGCCCGTCACATCATCGATCGCAATAGTCTCCACCCCAGCATTGTCAAGGGCAACCTTTGTCCCACCTGTCGAGATAATATCCCAACCAAGTTTTTTGAGTTCTTGGGTAAATTCAACAATGCCCGCTTTATCTGAGACGCTGATTAAGGCGCGTTTAGTCATGTTAGTTATCTTCCTTTTCTAATATCATATACTTCACTTCGTATAAAATATCTGTTAAATACACTTCTTTTGAAGCCTTTCCAAATACAGGATATTTAATAATTTTTTTAATCCCACTATCTATAAGTTTGATTAAAATTACCATTATAGCTACAATAATAATTATATTTCCAAACGTTTCGCCAGAAATGTTTGTTTTATCTTCAACGAATAATCTATTTAAAGCCAGAGTAATAGTTGCTGTTACCAAAACTTTCCCAATAGTACCTATAGCTTTAACTATATTTTCATATTTTTGTAGCTGACTATTTCTTTTCTCGCTTAAATCATTAACCAACATATCAGCGACTTCTTTAGCATTATCTCCGTAAAGATATTTCAATCTATACTTGACTTTATCACATAATTTGGTAAATTTACTAGGCACCCCAACTGAAACTTCATCAAATTTTATAGTATAAAATAAAACTAATACTGTAAAAATTATGGTAAGAAAAATAAGAATATTCCTCAAACAAACAAATTTAGGGAAAAATTGGAATACAATTGCAGCTCCTATGATAAACAGTATCCATAAGATAAAGTATATCATCAACCTTTGTCTCTCTTTCCGTATTTCAGGATAAAATTGTTTTTCATATTCATTAAAGGATGCTTCAAATTCTTTTATATTTTTCAACAAATCATCAACTACTTTATTCATAAAATTCTCTTATTTATCCTCTCCACTCCCAAACTATCCAGCACCTCTGGATACAACTTATACTCTGCTTCATGAATCCGTTCTTCAAAACTGTCAATGGTATCATCAGCTAACCGTGGCACACGGACTTGTTTGATAACCTTGCCTGTATCCACACCTGAATCCACCCAGTGAATGGTCACGCCGCTCTCAGCAACGTCAGCATTCCAAGCATCCTCAATCCCATGAGCTCCTGGAAATTCTGGCAAGTAGGCTGGATGAATGTTGATAATCCGACCTTCATAAGCCGCCAATAAGGTTGGCCCAACGATTTTCATGTAGCCTGCTAGGCAAATCAAGTCAATCTGGTGTTCTTCCAAGAGTTCGACAATAGCTGCTTCGTAGTCTGCCTTGCTTTCAAACTCCTTGAGTTCAAAAGCATAGGACAGAACGCCGAGCTGCTCTGCACGCTCAAGCACATAGGCGTCACGATGGTCTGAAAAGACAAACTCTACTGGAAATTCTTCGGCAATCACCTGAAAATTTGAGCCATTACCAGAGGCAAAAACCGCTATTTTTTTCATTTGATGATGACACTTTCGTTTTCTTTCTTGACGATACGACCAATTTCATAGACTGGTTCATCCAACAACTCCTTGACACGAATTACATTTTCAGGGCTAACTGCTAGCATAAGTCCCACACCCATATTGAAGATTTCAAACATTTCTTCGTGTTTAATCTGACCGTATTTTTCAAGGGCTTTGAAAATTGGAAGCACTGGAACTTTGCTTTCATCAATCTCAGCAGCCAAGTCAGCTGCAAACATACGAGGGACATTCTCAATAAAGCCACCACCTGTGATGTGGGCAATGCCGTTGACCAACCCTTCCTTGATGAGTGGTAAGACAGCCTTGACATAGATACGAGTCGGCTCAAGAAGAACTTCCTTGAGTTGCTTGCCTTCCAATTCTGGCAAGATTTCCTCACCTGTGTAATCCGCAAAGACACGACGGACGAGAGAGTAACCATTGGAATGAATCCCACTTGAAGCAAGTCCGAGAAGAACATCTCCTTCTGCCACCTTTGAACCGTCAATGATTTGAGATTTTTCAGCCACACCAACCGCAAAACCAGCCAAGTCATAGTCATCTTCGCCGTACATGCCAGGCATTTCAGCCGTTTCCCCACCAATGAGGGCAGCACCTGCCTGCACACAACCTTCTGCCACACCAGCGACAACTTGTTCTAGCTTAGCTGGTTCATTCTTCCCTGTCGCTACGTAGTCAAGGAAATAGAGGGGCTCCGCACCCGCAGCGATGATATCATTGACACACATGGCTACACAGTCCTGACCGATGGTATCGTGCTTGTCGTACTTGATAGCCAGCATGAGCTTGGTTCCGACACCATCAGTTCCTGAAATCAAGACGGGTTCTTTGACACCTGTTTTTGAAAGGTCAAACATACCACCAAAGCCACCCAGAGCTCCCATGACACCTGCACGCTCCGTACGAGCCACGTGCTTTTTAATCCGTTCAACAACTTCATAACCCGCTTCAACATCCACACCAGATTGAGCGTACGCATTTTTATTTGCCATTTTATTTTTCCTTTTCTTTTTTTGGGGGAAAGATTGCGACGTATTTCTAGATAAACAATTATTTTATCTAAAAATACTAGTCAGGGCTCTAGCTTTGATCCTATAGGACAAAGCGTCTACTGACAAATACTTTAGCTTTTAGTCAGTAGTGAGACGTGAAGCATAAGCATTCTTATTTGTCATTCTATCTCCTCTTCCTTTCCTTTAATGGAGAATCTATTGTCTATTTGTAAAAACTGGTCTTTTCTTCCAAACTTCGACGATAGTCTTCTTCGTAGTCATAGAGAGGTGTCGGGTAGTCACCGTCAAAATAAGCAACACAGAGACCACCATTTGGTGCATCTGTTTCAATCCCAATCGACTCAATCAACCCCTCAATAGAAAGATAGGTCAGACTGTCAGCTCCAATGATTTGGCGAGTTTCTTCGACCGTATGATTAGCTGCAATCAGCTCCTGACGGGTCTGGATATCAATCCCGTAGAAGCATGGATAAGCTAGTGCTGGACTACCAATGGCAACGTGAACTTCAGTCGCCCCTGCTTCCTTTAAAAGCTGGACGATACGACGAGAGGTCGTCCCACGTACAATAGAGTCATCAATCATAACCACACGCTTGCCTTTGACAACGCCAGAAACAGCAGATAGTTTCATCCGCACCCCTTGCTCCCGCAATTCTTGAGTCGGTTGGATAAAGGTACGTTGGGTGTATTGGTTCTTGATCAGACCCATTTCATTTGGCAAACCAGATTCTTCCGCAAATCCCATGGCTGCGCTGAGGGAAGAATTGGGCACACCGACCACGATATCCGCCTCATGCTTGAATTCACGCGCCAATTGGGCACCCATACGTTTACGTGCCGTATGGACATTGACACCATGAATGTTAGAATCAGGGCGAGCAAAATAGATATACTCCATAGAACAGATTGCTAACTGAGTATCGTCTGTATAGCTATCATACTGGATTCCCTTGTCATCAATGATGACAATCTCACCTGGCTTCAAATCACGAATCCACTCGGCACCAATGACCTCAAAAGCACAAGTTTCAGAGGAAACAACCACCGCTCCATTAGCCATTTTACCAATCGAAAGCGGACGGAAGCCATTAGGGTCAAGGGCAGCAATCAACTTGTCCTCAAACAGCAGGATATAAGCAAAGCCACCTTTGACAAGGCTGAGCGCTTCCTTGATTTTGCCCATTAGATTAGGATTGTGACTCCGACGAATGAGATGAGCCAAGATTTCCGAGTCCGAAGTCGCACTGAAAATCGCGCCTCTTTGTTCCAGTTCTTTCTTGAGAGAGGCAGCATTGGTCAGATTCCCATTATGAGCCAAGCCAAACTGCATATCGTGAAAACGGAAGAGGAAGGGCTGAATGTTATCTACAGAAGCTTCGCCAGCAGTCGCATAACGCACGTGACCAATCGCACCAGTTCCTGTCAATTTATCCAAATTAGCTGGATTTCTGAAGACTTCTGATAGAAGACCCATATCACGATGCCGCTTTAGTTTCCCTTGGTCATTGGAGAGGATTCCTGCCCCCTCCTGACCACGGTGCTGAAGACTATGGAGACCAAAATAGGTCAATTTAGCAGCATCTGGATGTCCCCAGATACCGAAAACACCACATTCTTCATTAAGAGATTTTACTTCGTATGTCATTTTTATACCTAATTTTCATTTGCAATCGTCAAGAGATAAATCTACATGACTTTTACATTACTGATACTATCTATTAGAAAATCTGTAAATCTTATTTTCCAGTAAAGTATTTAACCGCCGACGCAAACAGGTGCTGATCTTTATTTCCTGGGATATTTTGGAAAAGACCATCCTCATAACGTTCTGAGTGGCCCATCTTACCGATGATTTGGCCATTCTTGCTAGTAATTCCTTCGATGGCATGAACAGAACCATTTGGATTGTACTTAGAATCCATACTTGGTTTGCCGTTAAAGTCAACATATTGGCTGAAAATTTGTCCATTGTCACGGAGCTCAGCGAATTCCTCAGCCGTCACGACAAACTTCCCTTCACCATGCGAAACAGGAATAGCGTGGATATCGCCTACTTGCACACCAGCTAACCATGGTGAGTTGGTATTGGCAATACGGGTTTCCACCATCTTGGCCACGTGTTGATTGGCATCATTGTAGAAGAGGGTTGGACTAGTATTATTAGCATCCTCGAAATTTCCGTATGGAAGAAGACCTGATTTGACCAAGGCCTGGAATCCATTACAGATACCGATAATCAAGCCACCACGAGCGATAAAGCTATCAATAGCTGCACGCACTTTTTCATTGAGCAGGATGTTGACAATAAACTTAGCTGAACCATCTGGCTCGTCCGCAGCTGAGAAACCACCTGCAAAGAAGAGAATGTTAGCCTTGCCGATGTTGTCAACCATGGTTTCAACCGACTTGACAATGGCTTCTTCATTCAGTGTGACAAATGGTACCAAGTTGACCTCTGCACCTTCTTTTTCAAAGGCCTTTGCTGAGTCATATTCTGAGTTGGTTCCTGGGAATACTGGGATGTAAACCACTGGTGTCTCAACTTTTTCTTTAGCTTTAATCATAGCATCTGATGTTACAGCAGGTACTTCTTCTAGTTCAGTAGCCTGTTCAAACTCAGTAGGGTAAACTTCTTCCAATTTTTCTTGGAAGGCACTGTCAAGTTTGTGTCCATCTAGCTTCACACCGTTGACAAGGAGTGTAAAGTCTGTACTTGTTTGTCCAATCTTCTCTACTCCAGCGATTTCTTCAGGCGATGTGAAGATAAATCCGCCTAATTGAGCTGTCAAAGCTGTTTCAAGTTCAGGCAAGACCACCTCTGCACCAATATGATTTCCAAAAGTAGCAAGAGCCAAACTTTCAACCACACCGCCGTATTTGACAGCTGAAGCTGCTGTTACTTTGTGAGCCTTTTGAAGGGCTTCAAATTGAGTAAAGTTTTTCTTAATCAAGTCAAAATCAATCTCTGCTGAGAGGACTTGTCCTGGGATGTAGTAGATATTTTCCCCAGCAGTTTTGAACTCCGGAGAAAGCACCTTACGGCTATCTGCTGTTGTCACCCCAAAGGCTACCAAGGTTGGTGGCACTGTCAATTCTTCAAAAGTACCAGACATAGAGTCCTTACCACCAATAGATGGCAAACCAAGTTGGATTTGTGCTTCGATTGAACCTAGAAGAGCTGCTACTGGCTGACCAAAACGCTCCGCTTGTTTGTCCATGCGCTCGAAGTACTCTTGGTAAGAGAAACGAGCCTTAGACCAGTTTGCACCAGCAGCCACCAAACGAGCAGTTGCTTCGATGACCGCATAAGCAGCACCGTGGTATGGAGACCATTCAGCTACATATGGGTTAAAACCTTGAGCAATGACTGACGCAGTATGAGTTACTCCATGTTGAACTGGCAATTTTTGTACAGAAGCCTCAGTTGGTGTGAGTTGGTAGCGACCACCAAGTGGGTGATTGACCGTTGAACGACCGACAGAACAGTCAAAGATAGTCTGTAATCCTTTTTGACTCGCATGGTTGAGATCAGACAAGACTTCAAGAGTATCCGCTTCAAGGGTTTCAGCAGATGTTTGACGTTCTTCTGGAAGCTTGACATCCTTGTCCACCACCTTTGCATCAACGACCACGCGCACACCGTTTGTATCAAGGAAACGACGTTCCAAGTCGACAATGGTTTCACCATTCCAGTGCATGACTAGATTTGGTTTTTCAGTCACTGTCGCAACCACAACAGCATCAATATTCTCTTTGTTACATTCAGCAACGAAGGCATCTACATACTCAGGACGAACCACGACTGCCATCCGTTCTTGAGATTCAGAGATGGCAATTTCGGTACCATTCAAGCCCTGGTATTTAAGAGGCACCTTGTTGAGGTCAATTTCAAGACCGTCTGCCAATTCACCGATGGCTACACAGACACCACCAGCACCAAAGTCGTTGGATTTCTTGATGAGACGAGTGACATCACCATTACGGAAGAGGCGCTGAATCTTACGTTCCTCGATAGCATTCCCTTTTTGAACTTCAGCTCCAGCAGTTTCCACAGACTCAACTGTTTGAACCTTAGAAGAACCTGTCGCACCACCGACACCATCACGTCCAGTCTTACCTCCAAGGAGGATAATGACATCACCCGCTTCTGGTTTTTCACGGACAACATTGCCCTTAGGAGCCGCACCAACAACAGCACCAAGTTCCATACGTTTAGCTACAAAGCCTGGGTGGAAGTACTCACGAACGTAGGTTGTTGCAAGCCCAATCTGGTTACCATATGAAGAATAACCATGGGCCGCTGTTTTAGAAATAACTTGTTGTGGTAATTTCCCAGCGCGAGTTTCCGAAATCGGCGCTGTAATATCACCAGCACCTGAGATGCGCATGGCTTGGTAGACATATGAGCGACCTGACAATGGGTCACGAATGGCTCCACCGATACAAGTAGCCGCTCCACCAAATGGCTCAATCTCAGTAGGGTGATTGTGGGTTTCGTTTTTAAACATGAGAAGCCATGGTTCTTTCACACCATCAACGTCCACTTCGATTTCTACTGAGCAAGCATTGATTTCGTCTGACACTTCCATATCATCCAAACGTCCATTAGCACGCTCATAACGACCGAAAATAGTTGCCATATCCATCAAGGTTTGCGGTTTTTCAGAACGCCCCAACTCCTCACGCATAGCGATATATTTGTCATAGGTTGACTGCAATTGTTTTTGGAATTTAGAAGCTGAGAAATCAATCTGCTTCAACTCAGTCTCAAACGTCGTGTGACGGCAGTGGTCAGACCAGTAAGTGTCCAAAACCTTGAGTTCAGTCTCAGTTGGCACGCGCCCGATTGACTTAAAGTAGTCTTGGATAAAGAGCAAATCATCCACTTCCATGGCCATCCCTTGCTCGGCCTTGTAGAGAGCAAAGTCCTCTGCTGTATAGCTTTCAAAGAAAGTCAATTTTGGAATGGTCTTGTCTGACTCTGAAAATTCCTGCTTGGCAATCCCTGTCGTGATGTCCTTGAAACGAGAATCAACTGGATTGAGCAAGTAATTTTTGACTGCTTCCAACTCATTCGCATCAATATCTTTATTAACCAAGTACAGTTGAGCTGTGTTGACTGTCACGTCACTTGAACCTCCCAGTAAAAGCAAGGCTTCCTGTGAAGACGTCGCACGCTGGTCAAACTGCCCTGGCAGGCTTTCAATAGCAAAGAAAGCATAGTTAGCAAGATCCGCTTGTACAGCTACTTCATCTAAAACAGTATCTGTAACCTGTTCAGAGAAGATGTGCTTCTCTGCAGGCGCAAACAAGTCCTCAGCCAAATCAAATACATCATAAACTTGCACGATGCGAATACTTTTCAAGCTTGAAAGTCCCAAGTTATGCTGGAGTTCTCTAACCAAACTCTCTGACTTGACCTGAAAATCAGCCTTTTTTTCAACAAAAATACGTTTATCCATCAATCCTTATTCCTTTATTTCAGCTCTTGCAATGTTTCCAAATGACCTTGAGAGTCTTGCAAATAGATTATTTCAAACCCTGCAACTTTTCCCAAACAATTTCGTAAACGTCAGTTAATTCACCTAGTCCCCTACGAAAAACATCCTTATCCATGTGGTTGCCATCCGCATCCCACAAGCGGCAGTTATCTGGTGAAAATTCATCTGCTAAGATAATCTTGCCATCCTTGTCAAAACCGAACTCTAGCTTAAAGTCAATCAACTTAAGCCCAATCTCAGCAAACCAAGCCTTCAAGAGTTCATTGATACGACGCGTTTCTTCCTTCAAATAGGCAATCTGCTGATCATCCGCAATTTTAAGGAATTTCACATGCTCGTCATTGATAAAGGGATCATCCAAATCATCATTTTTATAGTAAAATTCGACAATTGGAGTCTCAAATACGATTCCCTCATCCACACCAAAACGTTTTGAAAAGGAACCAGCCGTGTAGTTGCGGAGCACGACTTCCAAAGGAATAATTTCAACCTTTTTATTGAGCTGTTCCGTGTCCGAAAGTTTCTCCACAAAGTGAGTCGCTACACCAGCCGCATTTAATTTCTCAAAAATAAAAGATGAAATCTGATTATTCAACACTCCCTTACCCGCAATCTGCTCCTTCTTAACACCATTGAAAGCAGTCGCCTGGTCCTTGTAAGTTGAAATAATAAGATTTTCATCCTCAGTTGTATAGATATCTTTAGCTTTTCCCGAATAGATCAATTGTTTTGACATTTTAAAGTTCGCCTTTCGTATTACTTGAGCACATTCTACCATAAAAAACCTAAAATTACAAGAATTTAGCCGAATAAATAAGGTAGTACCTCAAAAATCATAAAGAAAAAAACTGCAAGAAAGATCTTTCTCACAGTTTAAAAATCATTTAACTCTAAAAACACGAACATTACTCTTTGTTCAAAAATTGATCCAAATAATAACGTAGATAACTTTTCCTGCCTGTAATCATCTGTAGACGACCTTCCACCCCGTACCGAAGTTTTTCAGCCTGCTCCGAAGTTAGATTAGTCTCCGCCTCAATTTTAAAGAAATTCCCTTTTTCAGTCTTAGTAGCTGTCGCATCAATAC
This sequence comes from Streptococcus sp. 9903, assembly GCF_013276625.1. Lineage (NCBI taxonomy): Bacteria > Bacillati > Bacillota > Bacilli > Lactobacillales > Streptococcaceae > Streptococcus > Streptococcus sp. 9903. The sequence continues at coordinate 19,039 of NZ_VMLI01000009.1, forward strand.
TTGTAATAGTAGAATCTAGGAAAAGTTGATTCTTGGCATCATGAGTCGTAGTATAGCGAACAGAATCACCGACCTTGATCCTTGCTACATCTTTTGAACTAAGATAAGCTGTTAGTTTGGCTTTCCCTTCTTTTTCCAAGGACGGATAGAGTTGGGCTAGTAGGGCACCTTCTGCAACCATGCTAGAATCACTGGTCTCAGGATTAAGGTGAAGCACCCCATCCTCACTCGCCGTAATTTTCCCCTTGTCTAAAAGATTTCCCTGTACCTTCTTACCCGACTCTGCCTCCAAAATTTTCTGGTCTAGAAGGGTCGATTCCTGACCAACCTTAGCCAAGTGTTGGAATTTAAGGGATTCCAATTGACTGCTTAAACCAGACGCATAGGCTTGCTGGCTACCTGAACCTGCATACTGGACACGGTAAGTAGCAAGACTAGATTCTAACTGAGAAAGCTGCGCTTCAACCTGCGCAACTGCCTGAGCTTTAGCTTGAGGATTTTCCTCACCCTGAAACTGGTAGAGAGAGTAGGCTAGATTCTGACTGGCCAAGGAAGCACCTGTTTCAATAGCTGACTTAGCTGTCTGGTAATCGCGAATTTTAGCCTCTGTTTGGCTGATGAGGTTGCCGATTTCGGCTTGGGTTTGGCTAGCTGCTGCATTCTGGGACGCGATGGTCTCATTTTGTTGCGATGTACTAGCCCTAAGACTGCCTGCTTGACTAATATAGTCGCGAAAGGTGGCTTGGTAGCCAAACTTATCCTCCTCTGGAAAGTGGTTCTCCCCTTCTTGCAGGCTCTTTTGCAAATACTCCAATTGCTTTTTTTGATCCTTGAGCATGTCCAACTGACTAGCATAGGCCTCCGCTTGGACACCCTCTGCCCCTTCTTGATATTGAACCAACAGTTCTCCCTTTTTAACCAGCTTATTTTCTTCCAAATGATTGACAAGAATACGATTGTTGCTAGTTGACTGGATATTTGCAAGGATTCGACTAGGCTCGACAGTAGCTCTAGTAGACAAACTCATCTCCTTCTCTGCAAATGTTGCAAATCCAAGTAAAAACACAAGCAGAAGGGACATGGGTACAATCACCCGACTGGAAAAATTATGGTAACGACGATTATAAAACTCCGCACTTTCTAAAAATTCTGGTTTCATCCTCTCCTCTTTCTAGCTATTCACCAAATGGGCATAAAAGCCACCCTGTGCAAGTAAATCAGCATGCATTCCTTCTTCGACAATCTTGCCCTGATCCAAGACAACAACCTTCTCTGTCCGCTCAGCAATGGTCAAGCGGTGGGCAATGAAAATCAAGGTCTTGTCTAAAGCCATCAGATTATCGACAATTCGCTTCTCTGTCAGAATATCCAAACTGCTGGTCGCCTCATCCAAAATCAAGACCGGCGCATCTGTCAAGAGAGCACGCGCCAGAGCAATTCTCTGACGTTGACCACCTGAGATTCCTGCTCCATCCGAAGTCAATTCTGTCTGGTAATTCAGTGGCATGCGCTCAATGTCCTCCCGAATCTCTGCCAATTCGACCGCCCGTAAGATATCCTCTTGAGTCGTCCCTTCCTTGGCTCCCAAAAGAAGATTGTCCAAAATCGTTCCGTTAAATACATAGGGCTGTTGAGGCAGATAGTTGATATACTGGCGCAGGGCTTTTTTATCAATCTGATTGAGATTGACACCACCCAGACTAATCTCTCCCTGACTTGGATCGTAAAAATTAACCATCATCTTGGCCAATGTCGTCTTACCTGACCCTGAAATTCCCACAAAAGCCACCTTAGAACCCTGCGGAATAGTCAAATTGATATCCGACAAGACGTCTCGACCATAGCCATACTTATAGTAAACCTGCTTGAAGGTCATCTCTCCCTTCATCAAGCTCAAATCCTCAACTGTTTTCTTCTCCTCAAACTCAGAAGCTACCAGATAAACCTCATTCAGACGGTTATTGGCAACCTGCGCTGTCTGAAGCTTAGTTTGCAGATTGATGATATTTTCCAAAGGATTGGTAAAGTAAACCAGCAAGGTATTATAAGTAATCAACTGCCCCAAACTCATCTTGCCATCCATGACCAGAACAGCTCCCATCCAGAGAATGCCGACATTGAGCAAGAGATGGGCAACTTTTTTAAGAGCCTTTTGCTGACTCTCTGCCCGACTATAGGTAAAGGATTTTTTCAGATAATCCACAAATTCCTTGTCAATTTTTTGGTAACGCTGACTTTCACTGGTCAAGGACTTGATAGTCTCAATACCGTTGATGTCCTCAATGATAGAAGAAGACAGAACTGCATTGGCTTCCATGGTATCCCGATTCATCTTTTCAAACGGCTTCATAAAGGCAAAGATAATCACTGTATAGATAGGAAGTGCCAATAAGGTCATGAAAAAGAGATTGGTATTTTGTGAAAATAAAACAAGAGAAATAATGACAACCGTTGACACATCTAGGAAAATCGAAAGAATGGTCGAAGCCAGCGCATCGATAATACTGTTAGCATCCGTGAAACGAGACACGATTTCCCCTGTCCGACGTGTCGCAAAAAAGGACATAGGCAAGTGAAAAACATGCTTGATATAGGACAAAATCACATCAATCGACAAGCGTTGCCCCAAAACAAGTAAGAGATACTCCTGAGCGTAAGACAAGATCTGCTGGAGAATATAGACGATAACCAGCCCAATAGAAATAATCCCCAGTGTCGAACGCATCTGATCTGGCACATAGGTATCAATGATAGACTGCAGATAATAAGAACCCACAATGTTAATCAAGGTTACCAAGAGTGTTGCCAAAACGATATTGGCAATCAAGCCACGCTGCTTCACTAATATAGGGATAAAAGAGAACAGACCATTCTTTTGATCCTTATGAGGCTTGTAGTCTGGACTAGGTGCCATAAACAGAGTCACTCCTGTCCATTCTTCCGCAAAACGCTCACGTGGCAGTTTGGTCAATTTCACCCCAGGATCTGGGTCGGCAATATGAATGCTATCCTTATCCTGCCCAGTCACCACATAGTAGTGGAGCAATTTTCCTTCCTTAAGCACATGGGCAACAAAAGGAAAAGTCAAATCTGGCAAGTCAAAAAGCGTCATATCCGCCTTAATTGCTCGCGTCTCAAAACCAATCTCCTCTGCCACCTTGACCAAGCCCAAAGCCGTAGTCCCATCCATGGTCGTCTTGGCCAATTCTCGCAAGTGAGCCAAAGAATAATAGCTACCGTAGTAGCCAAAAACCATGGCTAATGAAGCTACACCGCAGTCCATCTGATCCACCTGCGGACGATAGTGACGTTTCCCAAATTTCATATTCATCTCCTTTTCCTAATACTCAATGAAAATCNNACTGACGAAGTCAGTCACATATATACGGCAAGGCGACGTTGACGTGGTTTGAATTTGATTTTCGAAGAGTATAAACTCATCTGATAACAACTATCTTACCCCAATCCTCAAACAAAAACTGGACTTCCTTCCCAAATGCGCCTATCTCCCTCCCAAATGCACTTTTAGGATAAAAAAATAGGCAGAACAAACGTCATGCCTAAAATATATATTTATTTCTTTTTCTTCCTAATTCTTTTGTCAATCATATACAACACGATAATCGAAAACAGCGGTGGTACAATATAACTCTTTTCACTCATTGTCAGATGAAATCCCAGAGTTGCTAGTATCTTAAAGATGAAAATATTCATCAAAAATAGAAAAACAAATACTAAAAAATATTTTAAAATCTTATTCATTTTTTTCTTCAACTCTCCTAATTTCTATAACTATTTTATCAAAAATACATGTAATACTCAAGGAAAATCAAAAAGCAAACTAGGAAGCTAGCCGCAAGCTGTACTTGAGTACGGTAAGGCGACGCTGACGTGGTTTGAATTTGATTTTCGAAGAGTATAAAACTCCAAATAAACACCTCAACTACACTTTTTTTGGCAAAAAATAGGCAGAACAAACGTCCTACCTACTAAAAATATGCTATTGAAAGGAAAATGATTTTTTTCTGACACCCTAGGCAAGCTTGGGACAAATAAATCATTGATAGTAACCTTTACGACATCCTATTTAAAGTTACTTCAATTTTTAATGTCCCTGCTATTTCTAAGCCACCTATGGTATGATCTATTCATAGTCAGAATAGATTATACCGTTCTAAATTACGATTCATAGTTACTCCTTTTGTTGATTCGTTACTATAAGACACCTATTCCCTATAGAGCGTCTACTGCTTCAAATTTATCTATTCTTTTTTTCTTTACTTCTATATAAAAGAATGAAGACCATCATAAATAATGCAATCGTTGGTATATTGAAACTATCAAGCCAAGTAGGTAAAGATACTTTATTTATGTCAGCTACTAATCTGATGATGATATAAGACATTGAACTAAGTAATACCATGATTTCAGGCCAAACTTTCAGTATTGATTTAACAAATTTCATATTAAACTCCAATGTGATGCATTCTGAGATTCTAGCCTAGTCATTTTAGCACAGACTAACAAATCATTCTTAACTGCTCACTCTACTTGCTTTTTATTGGCCTTATATCCTAGATAAAAGAGCCCAAATAAAACGGGGTAAATTTCTGGATAAAATAGGGTATTGATTGGATTTTTCAAAATCAAATACGTTACGATGTAGATTATGAGCGATACGGTAAAATAACCCTCAGCAAAGCCTAATAAAAATGTTTTCATAAGAAACTCCTAATTACCTGACAAGAATGGCGGAAAAACGCTACCATTCATATGCACAAAATCCTTTTGATTCATGTTCTTCATTTATAGTTTTGATTATTTTTTGACAAATCTTTGCGAAAAATACCAAAATATGCTGAGAAAAGCAACCCAACTAAAGTCCCTTGCCAATTAAAGGATACTAACGAACCTGTACGAATCACATGAAGCGCGACATTAAGAATTATTCCCAACAAAGGAAATATAGTGGCTAGTTTAGGTAACAATGTATTGAGATTAAGGTTGCGACTGTTCATTATCTAACGCCCACGACGAGCAAAATCTGAACCAAATTTGTAACCAGCATTAAAAATTTGTACAGCAGCATTCAGTACTCCTGCAATCCCAACTGCTTCCACAAGACCAAAACCACCTTTTGTTCCCACTAATTCATCGTCAGATAATTGATAAAATTGTTCTAAGTTCATGTTCGTCATTACTCCTTTGTATTATATTTTATTGCTATGTAAATGATTAAAATGAGTATTGGATAAGTAAATACTTCTGAAATATCCATAAAATTTATACTATACTGTCCAGATAATATTTTATAGTCAATTAAAATTTGAACGATAGTAAAAATAATACGTAGCGATAACAATACCCCTAGTAATATCACTTCTTTTTTTAAAAACATAGAAATGCCTCTCTGACTATAATCAGATTATGGTCTATTCGCATAATACCCCAAAGCTGCTCCTCCAGCAAAAAGCGCTGCTGCTCCACCTGCTACTGCTGCACCTATCTTCCAGATAGACACTCCGGCGATTACAAGAGGCAATGCTCCCCCATCCACATCCATCAACTCTTCTTCTGTAAGAGCTACAAAGTTCTGTTCCATTTTGTCAAAATTTGTCATCTTTTTTCTCCTCTTGTTCTATTTTTTCTAAATCTTATCTTCTAAAAAATGGGGTTCCAATAAATATACCGCGTAACAATAGACCTGTAATTAGACCCCGTTGATAACTTTCCTTGCTACCACCCACCAGCAAAGCTAAGTCGCTCTCCTTTAATACTTCAATAGTATACTTATCATTCATTTCATTCATCTCTTATCCTCCTAAAAACCAAAACCTCTACGAAATCCAATGTACCAATCTGCAAGGGTCTTCACCCAATTTTCTCCACCTTGAATATCGGTCAATTCTTCCGAAGTTAGCTCAACAAATCCATAGTAATGTTCTTTCATTATTTTATTCCTTTCTTTTTTCCTCTTACTTATCTATTCGAAAAACAATTCGAAAATGTACAACTAATTAAATTTATTTGAAAAATAATTTAGTAAACCATGGATAGAAAATTGGTAGATACATGAAGCAAACTCCTTTCCTTTTCCTCTCACTTATTTATTCGAAAAAGAATTCGAAAATAAACAACTAAATCAAAATTTATTTGAAAAATAATTTAATGTACCATGAATAGAAAATTGGTAGATACATAAACCAGACTCCTTTCTTTTTCCTCTTACTTATCTATTCGAAAAAATTTTCGAAAATGTACAACTAAATTAAATTTATTTAAAAAATAACTCAGTCAACCATGGGTAGAACATTGATATAAACATGAACTAGGCTCCTTTCCTTTTCCTCTTACTTATCTATTCGAAAAGGAAGTCAAAAAAATAAGAATATCAGAAAATTTTCCGACATTCTTATTGATAAATTTGTAAGTCTATTAAAACTATTCTACCTTGTAAAAAAATCCCTCGGTACTACCATTGATAAGTTGGTGTCCAAACCATAAGCGGTCTTGTGTAATATCAGACGAGTCAGTATAGCCATTATCTGAAGAAGAGGTGACAGACATGGTTATAGGGATTCCTGCTGGTAAAAAGGCAATAGCTGCACCAGCACCTCCATCTTTAGAAACAGAATTTGCCTTAAGATAGTGGTCAATTTCTTTAGCATGTTCAATTGAAATTTTGGACTTATCACTTACTAAACCATTTTTGTCGAAAGTAAATTTAATACCTGAACGATTCCTCCAAGTTCCTGAGACACTAGAAAAATCTCCATTTTGAATTGCAGAAATATCCATCCCTTTACTTTCTGACGGAAAGGAAGATTCTTCACTTATGAGACTTGTGACAGATTTCCAAGAGAAAGATCTTATGTCAAGGGAAGGTGGTTTTGTGCCCAGTCCCTCTTCTGTATCTGATTCGATAACTAAGTCTAATCGTGTTCCATCCTGATTGAACTTGTATAGTTTAAGTTGGATTTGATTAATAGATACTCGGGTAGATAATTGGAAATAGCCATTTTCTAAAGGATTAAAATGTACTCGCTCTCCAATAAAGTCCAGATTGTTTTCTGCATTGGTCAGTCGAATAACTTCGTCATTTTTAAGAGTTCGAATATCTAATAAATCGTAATAGTTAGAATCCGTTTTAAGGGCAACCAAAAGTTCGTCCGTACCATTTTGGTCTAAATCATACAAGCTGTATTGTAGTCCAGAGTATTCTTTAGGATAAGTATTTTTTAAGTTTGCTTTTGAATTGAGCTCTTTAGGTGAAGCTGATGAATCATCTAATACTTTGGCATATTCTTTAAGGACAGGATTATATAGGGTGTAATCATTTTTCTTCTCTTCTGATGTGGAAGTAGGCGAACTGCTACTAGAAGTAGTTGTTTCAGAACTTTCTGAGGAAGTGTTTTTACTCTGAGGTTGGCAAGCTGTTAAAATGGAGATAGCTAAAATACTGATACTGAATAGAAATAATTTTTTCATATGTTTAATCTTACAATTTGAAATTGTTTTTATACCCACTCACCGTTGTAATTGACACGATAACCGTCAGGTGTAGTTGTATTGATTGCGAGTGCACCAGAGCTATAGGCATAGTACCATTTACCAGATACCTTCATCCAGCCTGTTTTCATAGCCCCTGAGCTATCAAGATAATACCAGCTACCATTATCTTTGAACCAACCAGTCTTCATAGCACCTGAACCGTCGAGATAGTACCACGTGCCGTTGTCTTTTATCCAGCCAGTTTGCATCCAACCTGAACTATCGAAGTGATACCAGATATTATCTAATTTTGCCCACTGATTGTAAGGGTAAGACCCATCAAGTTGCATAAACCACCAACGAGAGCCCGATTGTCGCCAAAAACCCATACCCCTACCAATATCTTGCATTTGAAAAAAGAAACCTGGTTTATTAGTCCCGTTAGACTTACCTTGTTTTGTTTTCTTACTGGTATGAGTTCCGATAGCCTTCAAATCTTTGTCAAAAAGATTCGCCTTGGTCGCAAATGTTTGAATTTGAGAAGAATCGACTTCTGTGTATTGAATGGCTTTTCCATAACCGCCAGCTAATTCTTCAGAGCCACCAGATGCTGTTCCGAAACTTTGTGCAATGGTAATCCAACTATTTTTAGGATTCTCAAAGGCTGCAAGTCCCATATAAGTTAATTCTGGATTGATTAAGGATTCGTAGTGTCCAGTTTGACCAGAGACACTTGCCCCACTACGAGATTTAACATAATCGGCTTTTTCCTCATACCATTGATTAATAGCTGTCATAAATCCGTCATAGTTCCAAGCCAAGTTTTCTGCTAGGGAGAAATTTCCTGAAGACCAGGCACTCCAAATATCTTTATTAGATAAACGTTTATGATGCCTGGTTACAGAAGCTTCTGCTGCCCGAACGAAGGCTGTTTTTTCTAGTTCAGTTGACCATTTGATCGGAACATAGCTAGTAACTAGACCTTCATCTGCTGCCTCTTTTCGAATAGCATTGATACGATCTAAGATAGCCTGTTTATCTGGCGTTAAGAAAGTCCCTTCAATCCCAACTAGAGTAGTACCAGAAGAAGTACTAGTGACCTCAGAGTTTAAGATATTGTAGGATTGACCATTGATTGCTTGAGTGGAAACCAGCCTATCATTAGCAGCTACTGATTGTGATGTAACAATTCCTACCCCAAGAAGTGATAGAGCTGAAATCGTTGCAAGTGTGAACTTTTTAGCTTTGGTGTCCATTTCGTGTCCCCCTATTTTTATTTATTGTAAAATAATCAGTTTGTCCTAAAATCTAGACTTTTTTGGACAAACTTGATAAAATGAAAGTGTAATAATAATTGGTCAAAATGCTGGATTTTAGAACCTTTTTTCTAACGAAAACGCTTCTAAAATAGACTGTATTTTCTGTCCAAAAAATCCTAGGTTTTTTGACAAGAACTATGAATTTTTTATCCAATTATGAAAGGTGCTTTTTGATACTCCTAAGATGTCTGCACCTTCTCGTAAGGTTATTTCTTTTTTCTTATATTGAGCTATCACATCAGGGAAATTATTCGGGACAACCAATTTTGGTCTACCGAATTTCTTCCCTTTTTTCTGTGCTTCCCGTATTCCTTCCATTTGTCTTTGTTTGATTTGTTCTCTTTCAAACTGTGCCACATAAGATAGGACTTGTAAAACGATATCGGAGATTAGTTTTCCTGTGATATTATCATTGCTATTCTTTGTATTTAATAAGGGGAAATCTAAAACAGTTATATTTACTTTCTTTTTCTTAGTAATTGCTTGCCATTGTTCTAAAATTTCATCATAGTTTCTTCCCAACCTATCAATTGATTTAATAACCAATTCATCATTCTCTTTCAAGGTAGCTAATAATTTTTGATATTCCATTCTGTCAAAATCTTTTCCTGAAACGTAATCAATAAAAATATTTTCTTTTGATAATTTGTTTTCTACTAAGGCTGAAAATTGCCTATCAATATTTTGTTCTTTTGTAGATACTCGAACATAACCGTAACGCATAAAAACTCTCCTTTTTACACTTATTGTAAAATATAAAAAAGGGCAAAATGCCCTCAAGGAGTAGTGTATTCAACTTATAGCAATTATATATTAGTTCAAACTGGTTCATCAAGCCTTAAAAGTATGTAAAAAATCACAAACTAAGACCTTCTTCATTCCTTTTCTTCAACTTTCCTAATTTCTATGCCTATTTTTTATCAAAAATACATGTAAAACTCCAAATGATGCAAATAGACACTTCAACTGTACTTTTCAGCAAAAAAATAGGCAGAACAAGCGTCCTACCTACTAAAAATATGCTATTGAAAGGAAAATGATTTTTTACTGACACCCTAGGCAAGCTTGGAACAAATAAATCATTGATAGTAACATTTGTGACATCCTATTTATTACTACAATTTCCAATGTCCCTGCTATTTCTAAGCCACCTCTGGTATGATCTATTCATAGTCAGAATAGATAACACCGTTCTAAATTACGATTCATAGTTACTCCTTTTTTTGATTCGTTACTACAAGACTCCTATTTACCTGATAAGAGGAGAGATGGTCCTCTTTACATGTGCAAGATAATTTTGAATCAGATTCATCATTTATCGTTTTGATTATTTTTTGACAAATTTTTCTGTTTTCTTCTCCGAAGACTTTAAAAATTTTTTTCTAATTAAATCATCCATATAGGGACCAAATATACCAACTACTAAACCAATAATAAAACTTTTAAAATCCATAATTACCACCAACATGTCGCTGCATATGCCACACCTCCAAGTATAGCTCCTCCCGCAGCACCAGTTGCTGCACCTTGCCATGTTCCTGTTTTAATTCCTAGCTGAAGACCTCGTGCTGCTCCTCCTCCAACACCTGCTTTGGCAAAATCTCCCCAATTGCATCCGCCACCTTCAAGGCAAGCAAGCATCTCAGTATCCATAATTTCAAATTGTGACATCGTTTTTGTATTCATAACGAATACCTCCTTTTTTATTTTTAATATTTATCTTGTTGCAAACTTGACAAGTTTGGTATAGCAGTGTTTATTAAATTGTTTCATCTAAATCTTGAATTACTGAAATAATCATTCCCTGTATTCTTCTTATTTATCTATTCGAAAACGAATTCAAAAATATAATATATGATATTCGTTTTAATAAACTATATTAATAAAATGCATTGTAAACATTTCGTCCAAATGCTCTACCAGCATTATAGATACCACCGAAAAATCTTCCCGTACTATCAATCACTTTATGGACATCGATGTTAATATTACCTCTCCATGACACTCGACCGCCCTCTACTGTTGCTAAATCTTTTTCTGTAAGACTTGTAAATTTTTCTTCAATTTTTATCATATTCATTATGTCTGTTCCTCTTTATCTATAATTTTTTATTAAAATAAATAATTATAAACCATTTCGCCAAACTTCTGTCCCGCCCAATAAACCGGTCCTAAAAGTAAGGTCCCTAAAGCATAAACCCCAACTACTCCAACTATGAAAATGAATACTTTTACAGGAATTGACTGCAAACTGTAAAAATTCTCTACCCTAGTAATCCAACTTTCTATTATGCGTTCCATTAGCGCTCATCCTTCCCTGTTAACGTCCACGACGCTTAGCATGTGCTCCTGAAGCACCATCTACCGCACCCAATAAAAATGTTCCTGCAATTGCGACTCCTCCAACTACTACCAGACCAAATAGCAAGCCTCCTTCTACATCGGCCAATTCCTCATGACTCATTACATGAAAATTATTTTCCATATTTTTAATTTGTTCCATCTTATTCTCCTTTTTTGATTCTTAACAATTGAAAAAGGTAGTTATTTGTATTTCCTTTTTCATATATTCTGTTCATTGTTGTAGGTAAGCTTCACTCTCTAAATATTATCTTAGAATCCAAATAATGCACGACGTAAAATGAACCCCACCATTAAACCATGTTGGTAACTTGCCTCACTACCACCCACCAGCAAGGCTAAGTCGCTTTCCTTTAATACTTCAATAGTATACTTATCATTCATTTCATTCATCGCTTATCCTCCTAAAAAGCAAAACCTCTACGAAATCCAATGTACCAATCTACAAGGGTCTTCGTCCAATTTTCTCCACCTTGAATATCGATCAATTCTTCCGACGTTAGCTCAACAAATCCATAATAATGTTCTTTCATTATTTTATTCCTTTCTTTTTTCCTCTTACTTATCTATTCGAAAAAAATTTCGAAAATGAACAACTAAATTAAATTTTATTTGAAAAATAATTTAATGAACCACGGATACAAGATTGGTAGATACATAAACCAGACTCCTTTCGTTTTCCTCTTACTTATCTATTCGAAAAAGAATTCGAAAATGTATAACTAAATCAAATTTTATTTGAAAAATAATTTAGTAAACCATGGATAGAAAATTGGTAAATACATCGCGTAGTCTCCTTTCTTTTCCCTCTTACTTATCTATTCGAAAAAAATTTCGAAAATGTACAACTAAATCAAATTTTATTTGAAAAATAATTTAGTAAACCATGAATAGAAAATCGGTAGATACATAAACCAGACTCCTTTCTTTTTCTTCTCACTTATCTATTCGAAAAAAATTTCAAAAATGTACAACTAAATTAAATTTTATTTAAAAAATAATTTAATGAACCACGGATACAAGATTGGTAGATACATGAACTAGGCTCCTTTCTGTTTCCTCTTACTTATCTATTCGAGAAAGAATCCAAAAAAATAAGAATATCAGAAAATTTTCCGACATTCTTATTGATAAACTCATTCAAATCTAACAGATATTAGACATTGAGATGTTTTTTAAGGGTTCTTCTGGCTGTTCGTGATACGGGGAAATGCAAGCCTTCTAACAAGGTCACTTCTGTGGCAGTCATCTCTTCAATGGCTTGTAAACTGACTAAAGTATTGCGATTAGCATAGACAAAGTAATCTTTTTCAGCCTTGGCAGCGATATCCTTGAGACTGCCATAAATGGTCTTGATAGAATGATTGGCATAATAGACCTTGATACGATGGGATTCCACTGAGGTTTCAAAGGCTAAAATCTCATGGTAGGGCAGAGTAAAGCCTCGTCTTCCCTCAAAACTATAGGTGAAGAGACGCATATTTTCTCTCTTGTCCACTGCCAGTACATAGTCCAGACAGCGCTCCAGCTGATGACGGTAATCCTCCTCAGGCTGATCCTTGGAAATAAAATCCAAGGCAGACAAGTGGTAGCGAAAAGCTAGAGGCAAGGCCTCCGAGTGTGTGGACACAAAGACAATACTTGTAAAGGGATCCCGCTCCCGAACCTGTTGAGCAACCTGAAAACCCCGTTCACGCTCTCCATCAATCTCTAAATCCAATAAATAGAGCTGATAATGGTCAAAATACTGAGAATACTTTTCAACATCTCCATAGTTTTTAGCAATATCAATTTCCAATCTTAAATTGCGAGAGCGACCGATATCTAGTAAAGTCTGCTCTATCCGTCCCTGCTGAACTCTATCATCTTCCAAAACTAAAATTCTCATTCCTCTCCCCCTCGTTTCTCATCCTTAAACGGCAATTCTAAATCTTGTCTAAAAGTCGTCTCTCCTAGCTGGGTATCTAAGTTTAAATCATAATGAAAAACCATATCTTCCAAGGTCGCTAAGCCCAGTCCACTGTGGTTACCCTTGGTAGAGTAACCCTTTTGACTGAGAATGATGGGATTCAGTTCTTCTTTCTTACGAGTGTTTTCAATGATAAAACGGACACTCCTATCACCTGCCAACAAAGCAACCCGAATCTGCGGATTTTCAGCCTCACTGGCTGCCTCTAAGGCATTTGTCGTGAGGATAGAGAGGATACGGATAGCCTCCAACATCGGCAATGCCAGCTCTTCGACAACCCCCACCGTCTCCAAACTAAAATGAATTCCCTGATTATCTGCCACAATCATAGCTTTTGCCAAAGTATTACGAATGGCTATATCATGGATATTATGAAGATTAAAGGCCGTGTAATCTGCCTTCCTCAGCTTTTCATTGGTCTTTAGAAAGACATCTTGATAAATGGTAGACACCTCAGCCATGTCTTGATTAGCTATGGCAGGCTCCATGCTGGCGACAATCCCCGCAAAATCATGACGGAAACCTCGAACTTCATCATAGAGATGACCTAGCTTGTCCACCATCCCTTGCAAGGAACGATTTTCTTCTTCCTGTCTCTGAATGGTCTGCTCATCACGATAAACCTGCTCTAAGTGTCTGATATAAAAGAGCCAGGAGAAAAAGAGAATGAAAATCAGGAGAGAAATGGTCGTGTCAAAGCGAACGTAAAAAGAACTATTTCTATTGGTCATGAACGAAGAGAATATCCTAAATCCAGTCAGAGGTAGGATAATGAAAAAGCTCTTACGATAGTGGGTTTTAAAAGTATCTGAAAAGAATAAATCCAAATCCAAAGACCAACGCTTCATAATTTTACAACATAGAAAGATTGATAATAAATCAAATATAGATATATATAAAGTAGAAAACGAATCTACGAAACAACAATGCTCACCAGATAATACACGAATCCAAATTGTCAAAAATAAATAACGAATACTTTGAAAGAAGAGAAAAAGATAGAGCGAAAGAAAAAGAGATTCCCCTTTTCCCTTGTGCAATACTAATAAAAAAATACAGTAAAAGTAGATAAGAACTCCTATATGAAATAATTCTCCAAATGTTTGACGAGCAGATAAACTAATTAAAAATATAAGTATCCAATAACGTTTTTTATAAAATTCTGGGGAAATTTGAGCGCCCAAATAAATAGTAGGCACTATGGTTGAAACGACTACCAACAGTAGATATATCACAGAAAATAAGAATTCTAAAATAAGCATAAATAAATCTAATCTCTAACTAATACTGTGAATTTAAGCAACGTGTCTACCCGTACCAAATAATTTATTGCACCATTTTACAGTATCTTCAAAAATCCCTCCACCATTCACTTCCTCCAATACCTCTGAGGTTAACTCTTCAAATTGTTCCAATTCTACAAATGTATTTTTCATTTCCATGACAGACTCCTTTTCATTATTTTATAGATAACTCTATCCCCTGCTTCATCTACAAAAGGCTTTAGTTTCCTTTTAAAATACAAGAAATCTAAAGCCTCCTGAAAATGGTATATTGGTTAGAGTGTTAACAATTAGTTGTGAAGATGTTATTTTTATTTAACCACAACCACTTTATAATATTCGTTTGAGTGTGGAGATTCAATTTTAATTTTTTCACCATATAAACCATCGATTTCTTTATCCAGATAATCTGAAACTCCTGATGGCAAGCGTTTCATCTTAAGAATTTCACCAGATTGATCCGCATAGGCTAGGAAGTGATAGTGGGTTGTAGCCATACCATCATCAATTAATACAAAGTAACCTGTTTTGAGCTTACCTTGCTCATTTTCTAAATAGTATAGTTTATTGTTATTGATTGTAAAGTGGGTAGCTCCAAGACGAAGTCGTGCACCTGGATTTTCTAAATAGACATCATTGCCAACTTTTTTAATCTCTGAATAGGTTGTCATTGCTGGGATATTAACCACACGATGTCCATTTTCATCAAAGTAGTAGCGATTTGGTAAGTTTTGGAAGTTCTGTACAACTGCCTTAGGATCAATTTCTTGTCCTTCTTCTTTATTATCCACTAAAGCTAAGGTAGTATTTGCAACTTCATCCCCATATTTGTTAGAGAACTTCTTGAACTCTGGTCTGATATACCAAGTGTTTTTTTCAATAATAACATCGTCACCTTTAGCATTTAGCAAATATTCTTGCCCATCTCCAAGTTTGACAATATCATGAATATTGTATCCAGCATCTTTTCTATTTGCTAGATAGCCATCCTTACCAATGACATAACTTTCCCCATCACTGGCTGGAACAGCTCTATCTGCGACCATAGCACCTGATTTTTCAAAGTAAGACCATTTACCATCTATGAACTCCCAACCTGTCATCATAGAACCACTAAAATGAAGATAGTACCATGTAGACCCTTCTTTGTACCAACCTGTACGCATGGCACCACTATTAGCTAGTGAGTACCATGTGTTGCCTTCCTTGTACCAGCCAGTACGCATAGCACCACTATCTGCTAGTGAATACCATGTATCACCGTCTTTGAGCCAGCCTGTCTGCATTTTACCAGTGCTGTCGAAGTGATACCATGACCCAGCATTTTGTACCCATTTATCCTTAGCTAGACTGCCATCTTGTGAAAGATTCCAGTCAGCACCATTTTTAACCCAAGTATCTGCAGCCTGTGCTTGGTTAATAGACAAAAGCAGACCAGCACCTGCAAGCAAACCAAGAGTAAGTAATTTAGATTTTTTCATAGCTATTTCCTCCTTTATCGAACAGCTATAAGAGGGCTTCCCCTCTTTATTTAGCTATATTTTAATACTTTTCATTATCAAAGTCAATAATATTGTGAAAAATTAGACAATATTACCAATATCTACGAATTGTATTTTGAGTAATACCGTATTGATTCATATAAGAAACATATTGACCTGGATATGGAGCATGAACTACCTTTCCACCACCAACATAAATACCTACATGGTCATTTGTCTCTTCACTATTATACAAAATCAAATCTCCAGCTTGTTGAGAACCATTACTTACATAACTTCCTCCTGTTGCTTGACCATAGGTTACTCTAGGAATACTAATATCAAACTTAGCATGAATAGCCATCGTAAATCCTGAGCAATCTACGCCACTATTCAAATCTGCCCCACCCCAAACATATGGAATTCTTCCTACAAATGTCTCTGCGTATTCACCAAGTGCCTGCCCACGATTTTCTACCCATACACCACTTTCTCTAAAGAAATATGGTGTACCATTCACACGTTGATAACCAGTGACCATAGCACCACTAGCAGATAAGTAGTAATAATTGCCATCAGGTTGAATCCAAGTATTTTCTTTCATCCATCCTTGGTCATCAAAATAGTACCACTTGTCATCTAATTGTTCCCAATTTTTAGCATAACCACCTGAACCGTATTTAAACCACCATTTACCATTGGTTTGCATCCATGTTCCTTTCGGATCGCGATATTGATTGAAAGCTTTCTTCTCTTGATTGCCCTCTGCTTGAGTTTCTTTATCTTCAAAACCAATCAATTTTACTTGATCAGCTTCTTCAGCTTTTATCTTACCTTGATTAACTAATTGAGCAATCGCTTCTTTCTCACTTGCTGATGGGGAATCAGCATAGGCTACCGTAGTATTTGCTAGGAGAACGCCTCCTGCAAGAACTAACAAACTAGAATAAAGATATTTTTTCATCATAAAAATCCTTTCTTTTCTCCTTTTTGGAGATTGATTTTTTCTGACTCTATTATATCCCTTATTTGTCCTCAGATTTCTCCTGTCCCTAGAAAGACTAAATCTGTTCCTAAACGGTCACTTATACTCAATGAAAATCAAAAAGCAAACTAGGAAGCTAGCCGCAGGTTGCTCAAAACACTGTTTTGAGGTGGCAGATAGAGCTGACGTGGCTTGAAGAGATTTTCGAAGAGTATTAAGCCAAATAAAAAAGTCCAAAGCAAATACCTTGGAACTCCGATTTCTATTTTGCTTGAATAATCTTAACCACATCTCCTACACTTTGGAGTTGGTCAATTTCCTCATCGCTGATTTCGATACTAAATTCATCTTCCAGTGTCAAGATAAACTCCATCAAGTCAACTGAGTCAGCATCCAAATCGTCTTTCAGACTCAAGGATTCTGTCACGACAAAGTCCTCTCCCTGTCGCTCTTGGATAATGGTCACAATACGGTCAAAAATTTCTTTTTCTGTCATCTCTTTTATTCTCCTGAAAATTCACGCGCAGTCTGGGCAACTACGTCTGTTTCTAGCATGGTACGGATCTGGCGAATCGTACTATAAACAGCCTTGGCATCGCTTGAGCCATGAGTCTTGACAACCGGTGCCTTGACACCAAACAAGACCGCTCCACCAACATCTGAATAGTTGAGCTGTTTTTTCAAACCTCTAAGGCTGTCCTTAAGAAGGAGGGCGCCTAATTTCGCTCGAAGACCACCACCTGTAATAGCTGTCTTGAGCAAGTCCATGATTCCCATGGCTGTCCCTTCAATAGATTTGAGCACAGCGTTTCCCGTGAAACCATCTGCCACAACAACATCCGCAACGCCATTCATCAAATCACGCGCTTCCACGTTTCCAATAAAGTTCAAACTTTCATCAGCCGCTAGTAATTCATAGGTTTCCTTGCGAAGTGGGTCTCCCTTACTACTCTCTGTTCCATTATTGAGCAAACCAACACGTGGTTGCGCAATACCACGGACATTTTTAGCATAGAAGGAACCTAGAACCGCGTATTGATGGAGGTGCTGGGCTGTATTTTCCGCATTGGCACCGAGATCCAGCATGTCAAAACCTTTTCCATCTACAGTCGGCAAGGTCGACATAAGGCCTGGTCGGTCAATGTTCTTGATACGACCCACGATGAAAAATCCTGCTGCTAGTAAAGCACCTGTATTCCCAGCTGAGAGAACAGCGTCTGCCTCTCCATCTTTGACAGCCTTAGCTGCCAATACCATACTAGCATTTTTCTTCTTCCGAATAGCTCTCGTAGGTTCATCGTCTGAATCAATCTTTTCATCCGTATGGATAATGCTAACACGCTCTGTCGCTGTCAGATATTGCTTGATTTTACTTTCATCTCCGTAGAGTTGAACCTCAATATCTGAAAAGTCAGCCAGGGCTTGATTGACACCCTCAACGATGGCCTGAGGTGCATAATCGCCCCCCATAGCATCTACTGCGATTTTTTTCATTTCTTTTCCTCTTTTAGTAATTGTCCCCAGTCGGATAGGGAATCAATAAATTTCTTTGATTTTAGGTGAATTCCCACGTACTCTTCGTAGAGTTGATCCATAAATTGACGTAGCTCTTGCTTGATTTCGGACTTGAGCGAAATGGTCTCCAAGGTCTCAAAATCAATAGCTTGAAATTGATTGAGCAGATAAGGGATATTGGGATTGAGATGGCAACGTCTCTCATCTTCATGATAATGATCTGGACAGAGGCAGGCACCATATTTGAAAGAAAAGTCAAAAGCCTGACCGACCCGATGGCAAAAGACACACTCATTAAAATTGAGGCTAATTCCAAATCGAGTCAAGATTTGGATTTCAAAAATATTGGTCAAAACCTGATAATCCAAACCTGCTTCCATCAACTCCAAAGTCTTTTGCAAAAAAGCAAACAAGGGAGCATCCTGCTGATTGTCCTGCAAACTAGCATCTGCAAGAGCCGCTACATAGGTCGCATAGGCCATGACAAAGAGGTCACTATTAATCTTGGGAAAAGTCATCACCTCATGATAGTCCTCAATGTAGCTAAGCCCATCATCATTGATTCGCAAGAGAAATCGTGCCAGCACCAAGGGCTGAATAACTGGAGCCAGTTTAGACTGACCTGCGTGTTTGACAAAAAACATCCGCTTACCAGCCTGCTCTGTAAAAATCTTGACCAGCTTGTCATCCTCACGAAAATTGCGATTGTAGAGCACCAAGCCTTGACTCGTGATAGACTGAATCATGCTTCTCTCATGTACTCCTCAAGTCGTTTCATGGCTTCTTTGATAGTCTCCATGCTGGCTGCATAAGATAGGCGAACATAACCTTCCCCGTAACGCCCAAAGGCTGCACCAGGGATAAAGGCAACGGCCTTCTTCTGAGCAAAATCCTTCAGAAAAGCAAAGGAGTCTTGATTGTAGCCCGCTGGAATCTTAGCAAAGATATAGAAGGCACCGTCTGGTTTGATAATCTCAAAACCAAGAGCAGTCATTTTCTCGATAATATAGTCCCGACGCTGAATGTATTCCTTCTTCATAGGCTCCGCATCGTTTTTACCAGCTGTCAAGGCTTCCACCGCAGCATGTTGAGCCATGGTATTTGCAGCAGTAACCAAGTACTGGTGACTCTTGATTAACTGGGCTGTGAAGGCCACAGGAGCAAAAATCAGACCCAAACGCCAACCGGTCATGGCATGCGATTTAGATAGACCATTGATAATAATAGCCTGATCTCTCAACATGGTTCCCAGAGACACATGGGCTTCGCCTGTGTAGGTCAATTCTGAGTAAACCTCATCACAGACAACAAAAATTTCGTACTTGCGTAAAACAGCTGCCAAGGCCTCCAATTGTTCCCGACTATAGGTAATTCCTGTAGGATTAGCTGGATAGTTAAGAATAACCGCCTTGAGCTTGTCACCCTGCTCCAAAATGGCCTTCTCCAACATTTCAGGAGTCAAGACAAACCCATTTTCAGTTGTATCAATCTCGACAATCTCTGCCCCAACTAGATTGACAATCGGTTCATAACCCGGATAAGCAGGAGCTGGCAAGAGCACCTTGTCTCCCTCTTCCAAAATAGCCGTCAAAGTAGCAGATAAAGCCTCTGTCGCCCCAATTGTAACCAAGATTTCATTTTCAGGAGCATAGTCCAGTTGGTACTTTTCCTTAACAAAGTCACTGGCCGCCTGACGTAGAGTCAGCAGACCACTCATCCCTGTATAGTAGGATTGGTTCTGATCAATCGCTCGCTTGGCCGCCTCCTTGACATGATCTGGCGTTGTAAAATCAGGTTCCCCCAAGGTCAAACGCAAGACCCCAGGAATCTCCGAAATAGCCTGGTCAAACTGACGAATCAACGAAACTTGAATCTTATCTAACTGTTTATTAAAGCGCTTAGTTAAGTCCATAGATACCTCCTACTTTCAAAACGTATCTCTATTATACTACAAAAGCCCCCCGACCGCAAAAATACATGATAGAATAGCTTTCCACTTTCTATTTTACTTTTCCTGTTTATAGGTCTATAATAGTAACAGATTCTATTTGGAGGTTTTTATGTCATTTCTATCAAAAAATGGAGCAGGCATCTTTGCCTGCCTTCTCATTTCTATCGTATCTTGGTACTTAGGAGGATTCTTCCCTGTTATTGGCGCGCCCGTTTTTGCCATTTTCATAGGCATGCTCCTACATCCCTTTCTCTCGCCCTACAAACAACTGGATGCTGGATTGACCTTTAGTTCCAAGAAATTACTCCAATATGCCGTTATCTTGCTTGGTTTTGGTCTCAATATCTCGCAAGTCTTCGCAGTTGGGCAATCTTCACTCCCTGTCATCCTGTCCACCATCTCAATAGCCTTGATTGTTGCCTACCTCTTCCAGCGCTTCTTTGCACTGGATACAAAACTGGCTACCTTGATTGGAGTGGGGTCTTCGATCTGTGGGGGTTCTGCCATTGCTGCGACAGCACCTGTTATCCACGCCAAGGAAAAGGAAGTAGCCCAAGCCATTTCCGTTATCTTTTTCTTCAATGTCCTGGCTGCACTTATCTTTCCAACCCTCGGCACCTGGCTTCATCTATCCAATGACGGCTTCGCCCTCTTTTCAGGAACTGCGGTCAATGATACTTCCTCTGTGACCGCCACAGCTAGCGCTTGGGACAGTCTCTACCAGACCAATACCCTCGAATCCGCAACCATTGTCAAACTCACACGTACCCTGGCTATCATCCCCATCACTCTCTTTCTCTCCTACTGGCAAAGTCGCCAACAAGAAAATAAGCAAGGCCTGCAACTGAAAAAAGTCTTCCCACTTTTTATCCTTTACTTCATCCTTGCCTCTCTTCTAACTACCCTCCTGACCTCTCTCGGTGTATCCAGTAGTTTCTTTACCCCTCTCAAACAACTCTCCAAGTTCCTCATTATCATGGCTATGAGTGCTATCGGACTCAAAACCAATCTGCTAGCTATGGTCAAATCCAGTGGAAAATCCATTGTTCTCGGAGCCATCTGCTGGATTGCCATCATCCTCACCAGTCTTGGTATGCAGACCCTTATCGGCATTTTCTAACACAAAAGGTAGCCCATCAGCTACCTTTTCTTATGCTTCCTCAATCAAGCGAGTATGTTCTCTCTTGATGCAGCGATTCATCACAATGTCATCGCATCCACCAGCACGCAAGATTGCTTCCGCTTCTAGACTTTCAAGTCCTAGCTGTGCCCAAAAAATCTTAGCATCAGCCTTGAGAAAATCACGCGCCACATCTGGCAAAAATTCACTGCGACGGTAAACATTGACAATATCTACAGGAAAAGGAATCTCTGCTAGACTAGCATAAGCCTTTTCACCCAAGATTTCACCACCTGCCGCCTTGGGATTGACTGGGATAATTTTATAACCCCGAGCCTGCATTTCCTTGGTCACTCGATTGCTAGTTGTTTCCTCACGGTCTGACAAGCCCACCACAGCAAGGGTTTTGCTCGTTGCTAGATACTGACGAATCATGCCATCACTTGGATTGATAAATTCTTGACTCATAGAAATCCTCCTTTTTCATCAGTATAGCACAATTTGAAAAGGCTTGCATAATTCTACTACAAAAAGGAGGACTAGCCCCCTTTTTATTTAGCCTCGTACCAGGTTGTCCCTTCATTTTCATCTGCGATAAGGGGAACACTGAGTTGAATGGCTTCTTCCATAGTTTGTTTGACCAATTTTTTCATCTCTGCCAATTCAGATTTAGGAACTTCAAGGACGATTTCATCGTGCACTTGCAGAAGCATCTTAGTCTGATAACCACCTTCAACTAGAGCCTTGTCTAGCTGAATCATGGCAATCTTGAGAATATCTGCCGCCGATCCCTGGATAGGGGAGTTAATAGCAGTTCTTTCCGCAAAGCCACGAATGTTAAAGTTACGCGAATTGATATCTGGCAACTCACGACGACGCTTGAAGAGGGTCTCTACATAGCCCTTATCACGCGCCTCACGCACCACTTCATCCATGTAGTTTTTAATACCTGGAAAACGTTCAAAGTAGGTATCAATGTAGACTTTGGCTTCCTTACGGCTAATGCCCAGATTATTCGACAAACCAAAGTCTGAAATCCCGTAAACCACTCCAAAGTTAACGGCCTTGGCATTGCGACGGTCGTTTGCAGTCACATCCTCAGGACACTCAATGCCAAAGACCCGCATGGCTGTCGAAGTATGGATATCTGCCCCCTCTTGGAAGGCCTTAATCAAGTGCTCATCCTTAGAGATATGCGCCAAAACGCGCAATTCAATCTGTGAATAATCCGAACTGAGCAACACACTATCCTCCCACTCGGGTACAAAAGCCTTACGAATGAGACGGCCCTGCTCCAAACGCACAGGAATATTTTGCAAGTTTGGATCCACACTAGACAGACGCCCAGTCTGGGTCAAATCCTGCACATAGCGAGTATGAATCTTACCATCAGCCAAAATCCAGTCCTGCAAGCCAATCACATAAGTCGATTGAATCTTAGCAATCTGACGATAGTCGAGAATTTTCTTAACAATTGGCGCAATAGGAGCTAGGCGCTCCAAGACATCCACCGCTGTCGAGTATCCAGTCTTAGTTTTCTTAGTGTATTCTAGAGGTAGCCCCAATTTTTCAAAGAGAAGCACGCCCAACTGCTTAGGCGAGTTGATATTAAACTCCTCACCAGCCAGTTCGTAAATCTCCTGAGTGAGTTGCTCAATGACGACCTCATTTTCAGCTTGCATCTCAAGCAGGGTTTCTTTTTTGACCTTGATACCAGCAATTTCCATCTTGGCAAGGACAAAAGCCAGAGGTTGCTCCATATCATAAAGAAGCTCTAATTGCCCATTTTCACTGAGTTTTTCAAGTAAAACAGGCTCAGTCTCAACCAAAATTGCAAGCTTACGAGCTAAGTGTTCCAAGAATTTCTCACGTTCAGGAAGGGCCTTCTTGACACCCTTACCATAGAAAGTCTCATCATCAACCAAATAAGTCTGACCATAAAGACTAGCGATGGTCGCAATTTCATTGTCCTCCACAGTCGAAAGGAGGTATTTAGCCAAACGGCTGTCAAAAGCAGGCGCCTGCAAATCCACACTCAAACGATGCAAGAGAACTTTAGCCTTTTTGAAGTCATACACTCTCAGAGATGTTTTTTCTAAGAAATCTTTGAAAATCGGGTCTTGCAACAGCTCAAGCTTATCTGTGGCATAGAGCTTTTCCCCACAAGACCAGGCAAATCCAACCAAATCGTCCGTATGGTAATTCTCACCAAAAAGCTCAAAATGGAAGATAGATTCCTCACTCAACATATCTTGACTGATTTGGTCAACGATAGTAAAGTCCAAACTCTCAGCCACATCAGCTGACGACACATTTAAAGCCTGCTTAAGCTGTTTGAAACCCATTTCATCGTAGAATTTCCCAAGATTTTCCACATCTGGACCACTATAGACCAAATCCTCCAAACCAATCTCAATCGGTGCCTTGGTATCAATGGTCGCTAGTGTTTTAGACAAAAAAGCCTGTTCCTTATCATTGATGAGATTGTCCTTCATCTTAGAAGCCTTCATCCCATCAATATTTTCATAAATTCCCTCAAGCGAACCATGCTCCAGCAAGAGCTTGATACCCGTCTTTTCACCGATTTTGGTCACCCCAGGGATATTATCCGACTTATCTCCCATAAGCGCCTTAAGATCGATAAACTGAGTCGGTGTAATGCCCAGCTTTTCCATAAGATATTCTGGCGTAAAGGCCTCAAACTCAGCCACACCTTTCTTGGAAATTTCAACCACTGTATGCTCATCCGTCAGCTGAATCAAATCCTTGTCCCCACTGACAATGGTAATATCAAAACCATCCTGCTCTGCTAGTTTATCCAGTGTCCCAATGATGTCATCCGCCTCATACTGAGCCAACTCATAGTGACGAATCCCCATATGATCCAGCAACTCACGAATAAAAGGAAATTGCTCACGAAACTCATCAGGAGTCTTAGCCCGACCACCCTTATAGTCCGCATACATCTCTGTCCGGAAGGTTGTCTTTCCCGCATCAAAAGCCACCAAAATATGACTAGGCTCAACCCTCTCCAACAAATGGCTCAACATCAACTGGAAGCCATAAATCGCATTGGTATGCAAACCAGCCGCATTCTTAAAACGGTCCAACTGTTGATAGAGCGCAAAAAACGCCCGAAAAGCAACAGAAGACCCATCAATCAATAATAATTTTTTCTTATCCATACACCCATTATAAAGGAAAGCACCAAAAAATACCATTAGTAAGAGCCAGAGCAAGTATTTTTCAAACTTTTTCCGAATAAATAGATAGAGCCAGAGAATCTAGCAAACCTAGATTTAAAACTGTGGTATAATAAAAGGAGGAAAAGGATGATTTTAAGACATCCGGGCATCAGCCCAACCAATGATTTGGTTGCTAAGAAAATCTTTAGCAATCCAGAAATCACTTGTCAATTTATCCGCGATATGCTGGACTTGCCAGCCAAAAATGTGACGATTTTGGAGGGAAGTAACATTCACGTCTTGCCTTCCATGCCTTATTCAGCCCAAGATTTCTATACCAGTATAGACGTCTTGGCAGAGTTGGACAATGGCACGCAGGTTATTATCGAAATCCAAGTTCATCATCAGAATTTTTTCATTAATCGTTTGTGGGCTTACCTTTGCAGTCAGGTCAATCAAAATCTCGAAAAAATTCGCCAACGAGAAGGTGATACTCATCAGAGCTATAAACACATAGCACCAGTATATGCTATCGCAATTGTGGATAGCAATTATTTCTCAGATGATTTGGCTTTTCATAGCTTTAGCATGCGAGAGGACACTACAGGTGAGGTTTTAACCATTACCAATAACGGACAAGAAAACCATCTGGTTAAGATGGCTTTCTTGGAACTAAAAAAATATAGAGAAACCAGCAAAGACGAGGTTCGCAAGCCGTGGTTGGAGTTTTTCGGGAATAAACCCTTTACCCAAGAACCTGAGCGAGCTATCAGCCAAGCAGACCAACTGCTAGACTACAAGAGCTGGTCCGAGGAGGACAGGAAGATGTTTAGTCAACTACGTATGCGTGAAGAACAGGCATTATTAGCACACGACTATGCCTTGGAACAAGCGGAGGAAAAAGGCTTAGAGCGTGGTCGTGCGGAGGGACTTGAACAAGGACTGGAACGAGGACGAGCAGAAGGCATTGAACAGGGACTAGAGCGTGGGAAAGTTGAAGGACAAATTTTTACCTTTCTTGATTTAGTTCACCAACATGTTTTAAGCTCTGAATTTGCCAGCCATCAGCTGGGTATGACTGTCTCTGAGTTTGAAGAATTATTGAAAGATCATCATAAATAAAAATTAAAAAAATATAGAGAAACCAGCAAAGACGAGGTTCGCAAGCCGTGGTTGGAGTTTTTCGGGAATAAACCCTTTACCCAAGAACCTGAGCGAGCTATCAGCCAAGCAGACCAACTGCTGGACTACAAGAGCTGGTCCGAGGAGGACAGGAAGATGTTTAGTCAACTACGTATGCGTGAAGAACAGGCATTATTAGCACACGACTATGCCTTGGAACAAGCGGAGGAAAAAGGCTTAGAGCGTGGGCGTGCGGAGGGGCTTGAACAGGGATTAAAAGTAGGTTTAGTAAATCTAGTCCGCCAAGGTCTCCTGACTTCCGAGGTTGCCAGCCAGCAGTTGGGCATGACCGTCGCTGAGTTTGAGGCACTGTTATAAGATTATACAATCACTAATAACATAAAAGCGAACAAGAATGAAATATTGTCTTGTTCACTTTTTATTTTCTACTATCCAACAAAGCCCTTACGCGATTATATACAAAAAAAGAGAAGGTAACAAGTCCTTCTCTTTCATATTTTTAACTAATTAGTTTTTACGTTTTACAAATGGAAGGGCACCAAGGAGCAAGCCTAGGAATCCTAATGATGCAATTGCAGCATTATCTTTGCCACCAGTGTTTGGAAGTTCTTTCTTATCTTCTGCTTTTGCAGCTGGTGCTTGATAAGTGTTGTCTTGACTAGTACCTGCTACAGCTGGAGCTGTCGGTGCTGGTGCTGGTGTTTCAGCTGTTGGTGCAGCTGGAGTATCTGTTCCAGGAGCTGGTGTAGACGGTGTTGTTGAACCTGATGACCCCGCTGGAGTTGAAGCTGGAGTTTGTGTTGGTTTGTTAATAATATAACGGTCACCTGGGTAAGGACCACCATTATTTGGTAATTTAGGTTGTTCTGCTTCAATATAAGGAAGAAGATCTGGTTGAACAAGTGGTTGAACACCATTTAAAGCAATATCAAGTTCTTCTTCTAATGCTGTAGTATCTTTTCCATCAGCTTTATCTTTTGCAATTTGACGTCGTAATACACGAACTTCTTCAGCTTCACGATCTGCAACATATGAATAATAATCTTCATCTGCTTGATCCAATGCTTCCTCAGCATCTTTCAAATCTTGCTCAGCTTGTTTTAAAGTTTTCTCTGCTTCCTCTTTTGATTTAGAATCTGTTGCAGCTGCTAATTCCTCTTGAGCTGCTTTCACATTTTCTTTAGCTGCTTCTACAGCTGCTTTAGCTTCTTCTCTATTAGATTCAGCTTCTTTTTCATCATGTTTAGCTGCAGCTAATCTTTCTTCTGCATCTTTAACATCTGTATTTTCTTCATCCAAACGTTTGTTGATTTTTTCTGTAACTTCATCAGGAATTCCACCGTTCAATGGTTTAACTTCTGTTACTTCACCTGATTCGTTACGAACTAATTCAGCACCTGGAGCAGGTTTTGCATCTTTAACTTCTACAGGGGCATAGTTTTCACCATATTTTCCTGGGTCTGCTTCATCTGATTCAGTCTTGCTAGCTTCTGCTAAGTCTTTTAGTACTTCTTCAGGTGTGATTTGTTTTTCATCAATAGCTTTTAATAAATCTTCTTTACCGATAGCTGCTTTAGCTTCTAAGATTGCTACTTCTTTATCTTTGATTTTATCATTTTTATTAATAGCTTCTTCAGCTTGTTTTTCTAACTCTGTAAAGTAATCAGCTACATCTTTTTTAGTCACAGCAGTTGCATTAGTATCTTCTTCAGCTTTCACAACTGATGGGTTTGAAGCAAGGAAACCTGCTCCCAGAACGGCAACGCTAGCCAAGCTAGCAGTGAAAAGTTTTTTCTTATCCATAAAGTATTTACCACCTTTAATATCCTTTTTGCTGTCATTATAGCATTTTCTTTCGGAAAAATCAAGAAATAACCTCCTTATTGACAAAAAAATAAGAGGAATTTCCCCTTATTTCTTTATTATATTCCTTACACCCACTCACCATTGGCATTTACTGTGTAACCATCGATAGTTGTGTTCACAGCCAAAGCTCCTGATGAATATGAGTAATACCATTTACTGCTAACTTGGTACCAACCTGTCTTCATAGCGCCTGAGCCAGCAAGATAATACCAAGTACCACCTTGCTTGAGCCAACCTGTTTGCATAGCACCTGAGCTGTTGAGGTAGTACCATGTGCCACCTTGGTTCAACCAACCTGTCTGCATAGCACCTGAACCATTGAGATAATACCATACCCCATCAATTTTTTGCCAACCTGTCTTCATTACACCAGAAGCATCCAAGTAGTACCATGAGCCATCTTTAACCCAACCTGTCTTCATGTTATCTTCCGCATCATAATAGTACCACTTACCATCAATTTTATTCCAACCTGGCTTGCTACTAGCACGATCCGCTAAACGATAAGTCACACCGTCAATAGTGACAGAACCTGTTTTACGTTCACCTTCTGGAGTAAGGTAATGATAAGCACCATCACTATCTTTTACGAGACCAACTTTACGTTCGCCATCATTTGTAATATAGTACCATTTCTTATTTGCATCTTGAACGAGACCTGTTTTGCGGCTACCGTCTGCCAATAAATAATACCACTTCTTCTCAATCTGTTGAAGACCTGTTTGTTGAATCCCCTCTTTAACGTAGTAAATCTTCTCACCTTTTGCAATGATAGTAGTTGGTTTAGAACCATCATCAGTAATATAGTAATCCTTACCACCTTCATTGACCCAGCCAGTTTTCTTCACACCATCTTCATCAAAGTAGTAGCGTTTATCTTTGAGTTCGAGGATTCCTGTTTTCATGACTCCTTTGTCATCAAAATAATAGATTTTTCCATCAACTTCTTGCCAGCCTGTAGCTAAATTATTATTAATATAAAGCTGAAGTTTCCCATTAACAGTTAGCCATTTGTACTCAGTTTTGGGGTTAGTTGATGAGTTAGTATTAGAAGAATCTACATGGTCCGTATTATTTCTACCAGTACTATTGGTATTAACATATGTGTTATCGTTTGAAGCTGGAGGTGTTGCACCAGCGTTTAAAGAAAACTCATGAACCCAAATGCCTCCATCTCTATAACTTTGTTTATAAGTTAAACCTGTCACCTCTCCTGGTTCATCTGAGTATTTCTCAACATATTTGAAGGTTAATGGAATATTAGATTTATCTCTATATCTCCACTCTGTCTTACGAAAGTCTTCTGGATTAGGATTTTCTGTCGTATTTTGACTAGCGTAAACTGTTAGTTCATCTGAAATTGAAGCTAATAAAGTACTAGCTCCAAGTAATGTTACCCCTGCAGCTCCTACTGCTAAAATATGTTTTGCTTTCATCTTTTTTACCTCTTTATCACTTATTCCGTGTATAATGTTACACCCACTCACCATTTTCATTTAGAGTATAGCCGTTAATCGTTGTATTTACTGCAAGAGCACCTGAACTATAGGCATAATACCACTTGCCACCTGCTTGGAACCAACCAGTCACCAGAGCTCCAGAAGTATTTAGATAGTACCAGACACCATCTACTTTTGCCCAACCAGTAGCCATTGCACCATCAGAGTGAAGATAGTACCACTTGCCACCTTGGTTTAACCAGCCTGTCTGCATAGAACCAGCACTATTGAGATAGTACCATTTACCAGAGATAAACTTCCAACCTGTTTGCATACTGCCATCTGCCGCTAGGTAATACCAGCTGCCATCACTGACCCAGCCAGTTTTCTTCACACCATCTTGGTCAAAGAAATACCACTTATCAGCAATATATTGCCAACCTGTACGTTTCTCTTCCACTTTTTCAGTTCCAGTAACACTATCGTCTTTTACAAACCAATGTTTACGAACTCCTTGGTCAATCTTAGTTTCTACAAAACGATAACCTTTAAATGTACCATGTTCAACTTCTTCAGCTTTTTTGGTAGCATTAGCAGGAAGAAAAGCTTTTAGTTCTCTACTAGTTCCATCTGATTCCATTAGCAACCAAGAAGTCCCTTTGACTGTATCTTTAAAGGGTTTTAAAATGTCAGACTTTACAGAAAGGCCATCTACTTTATCTCCTGTAACAGTCACTGCTGGCTTAAAGTAATGCTTTAATACAGTTCCATCTATTGAAGAAGTATCAAATTGATATCCTGAAAAAGTACCTGGGGAAGCTGTTTCAGGTTTTGATGAATCGTAAGATTGCGCATTCTTTAAAATCTTTTCCTTTCCATCTTCCTGTTTTGTGACCCAAACAACTGTCTTATACACATTCGTTTCCGAAGCCTTTACATCAGTTGCTTTTGCGCCAAGAAGAGCAGCACTTGCCAAAGTAGCAGCTAATAAAACGTTTATCACTTTTGATTTCATTGGAAACCTCCTATTATTTTTAACTATTATAATACTTATACAAGATAAATGCAAGAAAAAACAGGAGATAACTCTCCTGTTTTATATTTCATGTATTAGGATTATACCCACTCACCGTTTGCGTTTACGTTGTAACCGTCAACAGTTGTGTTTACTGAAAGGGCACCTGAACCATTCACATGGTACCATTTACCAGCAACTTCAAACCATTGGCTAGCTTTCATAGCACCTGTTGCTTCAAGGAAGTACCAAGTTCCACCATCTTTCAACCAACCAGTTTGCATAGCACCTGATTTGTTTAGGTAGTACCAAGTTCCGTTAACGTTTACCCAACCAGTTTGCATTACACCTTTGTCGTTTAGGTAGTACCAGTTGCCATCAACTTGTTTCCAACCTGTAACAGCTGTAGCGTTTTCGAAGTATTTCCATCCTTCAGCTGTGTTAGCCCAACCATATTGAGCTGCTGAAGTTTGATTACCAATTTTTGCAGCACGATCGTCAAGTTTGTATGGCAACTCGATTTTTCCGTTAGTGTACAATACTTTACCATATGCATTTACATCTTCAACTGTTAACTCTCCTACTAATTCAACTGCTTCTTTAAAGTCAGTAGCTGTCTTAGCAACACGGTATTGAAGTACTTCACCAGCTTTGAAGACTGTTGGAAGTTCAGCATCACCTGCTGCATTAGTTTTAACAGTAAAGTATTCTGGTTTCTTTTCACCTGAAGCTGGTTTCAAGAAGAAGTCTACTTCTACGTTTGGAACTGGACGTTGACCACCATCAACAACAGTTACACGAACATGACGGTCGAAACCATGTGCTGCATCACGGTCGTAACGGATGTATTTAGCTCCAATTGCAAAACCATAACCAAAACGGCTGTTTGTTGTTGAAGCATCTACACCTGAAATGTTGTGGTTAGGTTCAGTACTTCCACCATGATATGTGCTGAAAGAAGAACCGAAACGGCTATTTGTTGTGTCTTCTGCTGAAACAGCTTGTACAGCACCAAATGCTGCAAGAGCGACTGCGCTTGTCAATAAAACTTTTTTCATCGTTTTATCTCCTTTGTTTTTCTTTAAAATATTTTTTCGTAAGACTATCTTACTACCATACAGTATATAAATATTTGCAGGATTTGTCAAGGGTTTTCATCAACTTTTTACCTATTTTTTTCAAAAAAGGTGAAAAAACGTCTTTGTGAGATGAAATACCCTTCAAATACCGTATCTCCCAAGTGAAAATCTCACAAATTTCTTAATCCCTGAGTCAAACCTCACATATCTAATCCATATCGATAGTTGGATAGAACTCACTTCCATGATATTATCCTATAACCCCTTCCAAATGTCAAGCAAAAATGACAAGTATTTTAGAAATAACTCGTCATTCCATTAACTTTCTACTATTTAAAATGTGACCTCATAGCAAGGACTCAAACTCAGCGACTGTCATGCCCAGTTGCTGACTGGCAACCTCAGAAGTCAGAAGACCTTGATGGACCATATCTAGAAAGGCAAAAAGTTTCCCTTCTTCCCTTCCTTCAACTTTTCCACGTTCTAAGCCTTTTTCTTCAGCTTGTTCCAAGGCATAGTCCTGTGCTAACAAGGCTTGTTCTTCGCGCATACGTAGTTGACTAAACATTTTCCTGTCCTCCTCGGACCAGCTCTTGTAGTCTAGCAGTTGGTCTGCTTGGCTGATGGCTCGCTCGGGTTGCTGGGTAAAGGGCTTATTACCAAAAAACTCTAACCACGGCTTGCGAACCTTGTCCTTGCTGGTTTCTCTGTATTTTTTTAATTCCAAGAACGCCATTACTGTGATGGTATTACAAAAGTGCTTCAAACTCCGCTACTGACATACCCAATTGTTCACTCGCGAATTCGGAAGTTAAAACATGTTGGCGTACTAAATCTAGAAAGGTAAAGATTTTCCCACGCTCCAGTCCCTGTTCAACGCCTTCTGCTCGCCCTTGTTCAAGACCCTCTGCACGACCACGTTCAAGACCTCGCTCTAAACCTTTTTCGATTCCTTCCGCTCTAGCAGTTTCCAAGGCATAGTCCTGCGCTAACAAGGCTTGTTCTTCTCGCATACGTAGTTGGCTAAACATTTTCCTGTCCTCCTCGGACCAGCTCTTGTAGTCTAGCAGTTGGTCTGCTTGGCTGATGGCTCGCTCGGGTTCTTGGGTAAAGGGCTTGTTCCCGAAAAACTCCAACCACGGCTTGCGAACCTTGTCTTTGCTGGTTTCCCTGTATTTTTTTAATTCCAAGAATGCCATCTTGATCAGATGGTTTTCCTGACCGTTACTTGTGATAGTTAATACCTCACCTGTCATATCCTCGCGCATACTAAAGCTATGGAAAGCCAAGTCATCTGAGAAGTAATTACTATCCACGATAGCGATAGCATATACTGGTGCGATGTGTTTGTAACTCTGGTGGGTATCACCTTCTCGTTGGCGAATTTTTTCGAGATTTTGATTGACCTGACTACATAAATAAGCCCACAGGCGATTGATGAAAAAATTCTGATGATGTACCTGTATTTCGATAATAACTTGAGTTCCATTATCTAACTCCGCTAAAACATCTATACTAGTATAGAAATCTTGCGCCGAATAGGGCATGGAAGGCAAGACGTGAATGTTGCTTCCCTCCAAAATGGTCACATTTTTTGCTGGCAAGTCCAGCATATCGCGGATAAATTGACAAGTGATTTCTGGGTTGCTGAAAATTTTCTTAGCAACCAAATCATTGGTCGGGCTGATGCCCGGATGACGTACAGTCATATTTCTTCTCCTTTCATTATAGCACATTTTTAAATCTAGGTTTACTAGATTCGATGCTTCTATCTATTTATTCGGAAAAGAGACGAAAAAAAATAAAAGTTATTAAAACTATTGTTTATCCTTAATTTTATCTGTACTAAAAGAGGGTTTGACACCTAATTTTTAAAATTAAAGCACACTGAATCTAGGAACGATTTGAATCATCTTGACCTGCTCTTGGTATTCTTGACTGAGTTTCCAAATCTTCTTTACAGACGGAAAGAGCATCATCGTGTTCCTTGATGATTCTGATTTTCTCACCTTGTTCAGCTATTACATCGTCCGCTATAGCGATTCCCAAATCTCGCATCTTATCCTTCATTCATCTTGGTAATCAACTTCTTAATGTTTGGTTTCTCATCTGGATTCTCAAAGATTCTCTGAATAATAACTTGAGTAAAAAATCATTCCTTAGTTCAACCAATCCACAATATATCTTTCCAATTGCTTGGCAAACCAATCTTACTAGATAATATGATATTTGACTTTTCCATCAACTGTGCCTCTAAACTCATTAAAAAACCGTTCCAATCTTGAACAAAAGAATGTGAATGATGTTGTATAAGATTTTTCATAGCTAAAAGATAAGCAAATAAATCGTTATTATGCGTCTTTTTCTTTTTAGTCTCTGCATTCTTGTTTATTTGACGCAAATCAGCTGAAAAGAAACTTGGACTTGCTATTGTAAAATTTTGACCATATAATCTTAAATGATGTGCAGTTCTATTTCTCATATACCATGTAGCTGAAACCCAGCCAAATAATTTACTCTGGATTTCTTCTCCATGAATTTTAGAATTTACCACACCAGTTGATAAAAATGTAGTATCTATCCAATACTCCCGGTATTCTTTTTTCAGTGCACTTATAAAACGAGTTGTTTCCCCAAAAGTCATCTCTTGAAAAAGCACCCAAATTGGAAATTTAGAACCTTTATTTTTGATATGATGCTGTATTGACAGACTTTGATTCTCTGATAAATGTTTTTCTATAATTGAAATAAATTCGTTATACAATTCAGAATTTTCATAAATAGTTTCATCCAAGTAACACTCACCTTTTTGATATTTTCCATTATATTGCTGACAAAGCGATTCAATAAAAGTTGATTTTATAAACTGCTCTAATCTACCAGAAAATATAAACAGAAACTGTGACAACCAGTCATTAAATTCATACAATGAAATCGCTGCTTGAAATTTTCCTTTATGAAGATTATCTGGAACCTGTTTAATAAAAGCAGAAAACGAATAGTAATTATGGCAACGTAAAAAATTTTTGGAATCTAGTTCCTCTTCAAGTGACATATCTAGCTTATCTGAAAGATAACTTACCAAATCTTCAAGAGGTAAAAATGCTTTCATTTCTCTCTTTAAATCTCTTGACAAAGAAATACTATTATCAGTTGTGTACATCACTAACCTTCTAAATTTATAAAAAAATGACTCCAGTTGCTATGAAACAGGGAGCAAAAGGAGTGCTTGTATCTACATACTATACTATTCTATAAAAAAAGTCAAGTAAACTTGATATTTTTTCAATTTGTGTCTAATTGTTCACTCGTAAATTCGGAAGGCAAAGCATGTTGTCATACTAAATCAATAAAGGCAAAGATTTATCCTTCAACTTTCCCGCGCTCCAGTCCTTGTTCGATACCTTCCACCCTAGCAGTTTCCAAGGCATAGTCCTGTGCTAACAAGGCCTGTTCTTCTCGCATACGTAGTTGGCTAAACATCTTCCTGTCCTCCTCGGACCAGCTCTGATAGTCCAGCAGTTGGTCTGCCTGGCTGATGGCTCGCTCGGGTTGTTGGGTAAAGGACTTGTTCCCGAAAAACTCCAACCACGGCTTGCGAACCTCGTCTTTGCTGGTTTCTCTGTATTTTTTTAATTCCAAGAATGCCATCTTGACTAGTATTGGTGATGGTCTTGCAACAGCGCCTCAAATTCAGCGACGGTCATGCCTAATTGCTGACTGGCAACCTCTGCTGTTAAAAGATGCTGGCGAACAAGATTTGCTAACATAACAAAACCACCTTCCGCCCTAGCTGTTTCCAAGGCATAGTCATGAGCTAACAAGGCTTGTTCTTCACGCCTGCGTTGTTCACTAAACATTTTCCTGTCCTCCTCGGACCAGCTCTTGTAGTCCAGCAGTTGGTCTGCTTGGCTGATGGCTCGCTCTGGTTGTTGGGTAAAGGGTTTGTTACCAAAAAACTCCAACCATGGCTTACGAACCTCGTCTTTGCTGGTTTCTCTGTATTTTTTTAATTCCAAGAACGCCATCTTAACTAGATGATTTTCTTGTCCGTTATTTGTGATAGTTAAGACTTCACCTGTCGTGTCCTCTCGCATACTAAAACTGTGAAAAGCCAAATCATCTGAGAAATAATTACTATCCACGATAGCGATAGCATAAACTGGTGCGATATGCTTGTAACTCTGGTGTGTATCACCTTCTCGTTGGCGAATTTTTTCAAGATTTTGATTGACCTGACTGCACAAGTAAGCCCACAGGCGATTGATGAAAAAATTCTGATGATGAACTTGGATTTCGATAATAACCTGCGTTCCATTATCCAACTCCGCCAAGACATCAATACTGGTATAGAAATCCTGGGCCGAGTATGGCAGGGAAGGCAAGACGTGAATATTGCTCCCCTCCAAAATGGTCACATTTTTTGCTGGCAAGTCCAGCATATCGCGAATAAATTGACAAGTGATCTCTGGATTGCTAAAAATCTTCTTAGCAACCAAGTCATTAGTTGGGCTAATGCCCGGATGACGTAATGTCATATTCTTTCTCCTTTCATTATAGCACATTTTTAGATCTAGGTTTACTAGATTCTCTGGCTCTATCTATTTATTCGGAAAAAAACGAAAAAACCTGAGAATCATCTCAGGCTTGGTCATTAAATTTTTTTCTCAATACCGAAAAGTGGAGAAAGTGGTCGTTTTTCATGAATACGTACGATAGCATCCCCTAGGAGATGAGCGATTGAAATCTGCTCAATCTTATCAATCAAACGCTCTTCTGGCAGATAGATGGTATCCAAAACAACCAATTTCTTGATAGCTGATTTTTGGATATTATCCATAGCAGGACCAGAAAGAACTGGGTGCGTACAGCTTGCATATACTTCAACAGCACCAGCTTCTGCAAGGGCATCTGCAGCGTGACAAATCGTTCCAGCAGTATCAATCATATCATCAATCAAGATACAAGTCTTGCCTTCAACCTTACCGATGATGTTCATGACTTCACTAGTATTCATCTTATCAACGCTACGACGTTTATCAATAATAGCGATAGATGTTTTCAAAAATTCTGCCAACTTACGGGCACGAGTTACCCCTCCATGGTCTGGGCTGACAACCACATAGTCCGAACCAACCATGCCACGACGCTCAAAATAATCCGCAATCAGAGGAGCCCCCATCAAATGATCCACAGGAATATCAAAGAATCCTTGAATCTGGGCAGCATGCAAGTCAATCGTCAACAAACGATCCACTCCAGCTACTTCAAGCATATTTGCGACAAGTTTTGAAGTGATTGGCTCACGCGCTCTCGCCTTTCTATCCTGACGTGCATACCCATAGTAAGGCATGACAACATTGATAGATTCTGCACTCGCACGCTTCAAAGCATCTACCATAATCAAAATTTCAAGCAGATTGTCATTTACGGGCGAGCTAGTTGATTGTAGGATAAAGACGTGTTTCCCACGGATTGATTCTTCGATGTTGACCTGAATCTCTCCATCTGAAAATTGGCGAACACTTGATTTCCCCAACTCTATCCCAATCTCCTGCGCCACACGTTCTGCCAATTCTTTATTAGAAGAAAGGGCAAACAGCTTTAAATCAGAAAAAGACATGATTTCCTCCGGTATATATGTATCGCTTGTGCTTTTCACAAGATTTTCCATTTACCATTGTAGCGCTTTTTGCACTATTTTTCAATCAAAAATAAAAGAAGGGTACCATATTTGTACCCTTGCATCATTCTTTTAAAAAATATTCTAGTTCATCAACTCATTGTGCTTCTCAACAAAGCGATAAGCCTGATAAAAACCATAGAGAGTAATAGTCGTAGCCACTGGAATCGCTAAAGGCAACTCTGTCTCCAACTCCACAAAAGGAGAGTTAAACAAGAAATGAATTCCCAAGGCTAAACCTAGGAAAATAATCCCCTCTTTCTTGCCAACCTTCTGCCCTTTATAGGCTCTGTAAAGCAAGTAAACACCTACTACAGCCAGACCTGAAAAAGTCCAGTGAGAGGCAATTCCTGAGATGATACGCTCTAAAATCCTCGAAATAGTAAAGTCAAAGCCCTCTGGCAAATCCGTACGAATATAGCTAATATCCTCAATCATTTGGAATCCCAAACCAGAAGCAATCCCTAGTAAAAACAAAGATTTTAACTTTCGTACAGGAATCAAAGCCAAAACAAAGACAAGTGGCAATAATTTCAAGGGTTCTTCTACCAAAGGAGCCACAATAGCACTTTCAAAGGCATTTAAAAATGCACTATCTGGGAAAAGAATACCCAGCAAATCATGGATATAGGTATTCGCAAAGCTAGACAACCAGCCTGCAAGGAACATCCCACCCAATAAAGATAGAATCAAGGCCTTCTTTGGTAATTCCCATTTTTTCCCAATACGGAAAAGGAAATAAAGAGCCGGAATCATGTAAAAGAGAGCTAGAAAGATAGAAACTCCCATTAGTCCATATTCCGCAGCTGACATCGAACCATCCGTATAGTAGATAGTTTCATACTGCAAACCAATACATAGCAATAACATAAAAATAAATAAAATACTGTTTTTCTTCATACACTTTCTTTCTAAATGAAGTATTTATAATTCTACGACTGTCATACTTCCTGTATCTACATCATAAATGGCACCAGAGATAATGACATCATCTGGTATTAGGGGAGACTTGATAAGGAGTTGCATGTCCTCACGTACACTCTCCTCTATATCTTGAAAGGGCAAGAAGTCCTGGCCTGACACATCGACACCTAGTTCCTCTTTCAGATACTCCTGAAAAGGACCATTTTCAAAGGTCTGAGCACCACAGTCTGTATGGTGCAATACCACAATCTCTCTTGTCCCCATTTGTTGCTGGGAAATAACCAGCGAACGAATCATGTCCTCAGTCACTCGACCACCTGCATTCCGCAAGATATGAGCATCCCCAAGTGCCAATCCCAAAGCTTGCGCAACGTGCAGACGAGAGTCCATACAGGTCACAATAGCCACTCTGGTTTTGGGTTTAAGTGGCAGATTTAACTGCCCATGTAGGGCAACATAAGCCTGATTGGCTTGCATAAACTGTTCAAAATACGACACGATTCCCTCCTTGAAAATTTGATGGTCAAATATTTCTCCTATCTTATCATTTTTAAAAGGATTTGTCACGGATTATGCAAAGACCTTTTTCAAAACTTCCTGAATCGTTGTTACTCCAATGACCTGAATTTCCTTGGGTGGAGTAATTCCTGTCAAGGAATTCTTAGGCACATAAATCTTAGTAAAGCCCAGTTTAGCAGCTTCATTAATACGCTGCTCGATACGATTCACGCGCCGAATCTCTCCTGTCAAACCAAGTTCTCCTACAAAACATTCCTGAGGATTAGTTGGCTTGTCTTTATAGCTCGAAGCAATAGCAACCGCAACGGCTAAGTCAATAGCAGGTTCATCCAATTTGACACCGCCAGCAGATTTGAGATAAGCATCCTGATTTTGCAAGAGAAGACCTGCCCGTTTTTCCAAAACAGCCATAATCAAGCTAGCACGATTAAAATCAAGTCCTGTCGTCGTACGCTTGGCATTTCCAAACATGGTCGGTGTCACCAAAGCCTGAACCTCCGCCAAAATCGGACGCGTCCCTTCCATGGTCACAACGATTGATGAACCAGTTGCTCCATCCAAACGCTCTTCTAGGAAAACTTGACTCGGATTGAGTACCTCAACCAATCCGCCCGACTGCATCTCAAAAATCCCAATCTCATTAGTGGAGCCAAAACGGTTTTTAACCGCTCTCAGAATACGAAATGTATGGTGACGCTCCCCTTCAAAGTAAAGCACCGTATCCACCATATGCTCCAACATACGCGGACCAGCCAGAGTGCCCTCCTTGGTCACATGTCCTACGATAAAGATGGCAATATTATTAGTCTTGGCCAGCTGCATAAGTTCAGCCGTCACCTCACGCACTTGAGAAACAGATCCCTGCACCCCTGAAATCTCAGGAGACATAATGGTCTGGATAGAGTCAATAATGAGGAAGTCTGGTTGGATGCGCTCCACCTCAGCTCGAACACTCTGCATATTGGTCTCTGCATAGAGATAAAACTCGCTATCAATATCTCCCAAGCGCTCTGCTCGTAGCTTAATTTGCTGGGCAGACTCCTCCCCGCTGACGTAGAGAACCGTCCCCACTTGAGACAGCTGGGTTGAGACTTGTAAGAGAAGGGTTGATTTCCCAATCCCAGGATCCCCACCAATGAGGACGAGACTTCCTGGTACCACTCCGCCTCCAAGCACACGGTTAAATTCCTCCATCTCCGTCTTAGTTCGATTGACATTGATGGAAGTAACATCAGCCAATTTCATGGGCTTGGTTTTCTCACCTGTCAAGGACACAC
The DNA here is from genome assembly GCF_013276625.1 of Streptococcus sp. 9903. Classification (NCBI taxonomy): domain Bacteria; kingdom Bacillati; phylum Bacillota; class Bacilli; order Lactobacillales; family Streptococcaceae; genus Streptococcus; species Streptococcus sp. 9903. The sequence continues at coordinate 58,644 of NZ_VMLI01000009.1, forward strand.
GCGCATTCTTGACCTCTGCAACCTCAACCTCTTCTACAAAAGAAGACCAAGACCCACAGTTGGGACAACGTCCCAGATATTTAGGGGAATTATACCCACAATTTTGACATACAAATGTCGCTTTTTTCTTTGCGATGATAAACCTCTTTCTATATCTCTAACTCACACTCAATCACTTGGCAAAAATCAATCTTCTCATTTGGAACAAACTGGCGCATAAGCATTCGATGAGCAACAACTACCACAGTCTGATGTTCTCGATACTTATACATACATTCTAGAAAACGAGACTTCATTTCCGTAGCTGTCTCATATTGAATAAGACTATTAGGAAGTAACTCCCCCTTATTTTCTAGAAACATAGTACGAGCTTTTTCAAAATTATCTGTGCCACTTTCATAGACCTGCCATTCATGCAATAATGGCTCCACTCTTAAAGGAAGACCCGTAGCACAAACCACATAAGAAGCCGTTTCTAAAGCTCTTGTGACTGCAGAAGATATGATTATTTCAGCTGAAGGAAGCAAGGGATTTTTGCTCAGTTTCTGGGCTTGCTGCCGTCCCTTCTCAGACAATGGTGCCAAATCTAGCCCAAATCCCGTATAAGAACGCTTCTCTAACTCACGGTAATCTGGCTCCCCGTGACGTACAAAGATAATTTTCATCCTAGTGCCCTGTCGATCCAAATCCACCAGTTCGCACGCCATCAGCTGCATCCCCATCTGCAATTAAGAAAGGAGCAAAGACAGCCTGAACCACACGTTCACCAACTTCAAGAACAACCTCTTGGTCTGTGATATTCTTCATCTGCGCAAAAATATGCCCTTCATTCCCAGGATTTCCATAATAATCCCCATCAATGACTCCAACTGAATTAATCAAGACCAAGCCCTTCTTACGAGGGTTTGAAGAGCGATCATAGAGATAGAGAACCTCAGTTGGTTGCATATAAGCCTTAACCCCTGTCGGAACCAAGACAATCTCTCCTGGCGCAATAACTGTACGCACAGCAACCTTTAAGTCGTAACCAGCCGCATGCGCTGTCTCACGCTTGGGCAATAAATTTTCATCTGTAAAACTAGAAACCAATTCAAAACCACGAATTTTCATCATCTTCTCTTTTCTATTATCATTTATTCTAGATTATTCTATCTTATTTATTCGGAAAAAGCACGAAAAAAAGAGCACACAATTCAAATCGCTTAGGGCTGCTGGATTCCTCCCCTGACCCGCTTCACGCAGAACTGTTGCTCCACTATTTATTATATCACATTCCTATTCATTTTAAAAGCAAAATTATTTTTTCCGTCTATTTCTAAAAAAGTCCTGCATAATAGCTGCGCATTCATCTTCCAAAATTCCCGTTTCAACCTCCACACGATGATTGAGACGCTCATCTGTCAAGATATCGTACAAACTCCCAGCAGCGCCAAATTTCTGGTTTTTAGCCCCATAGACCACGTTTGGAATACGGGCGAGTCCAATCGCCCCACTACACATGACACATGGCTCAATGGTCACAAAAAGCGTGCAATCCAGCAAGCGCCAGCTCTCCTCACTCAGATTCGCATTCTCTATGGCCATAATTTCCGCATGCATAACCGCTCGCTGCAGTTCCTCACGCGCATTATGCCCACGGCCAATGATTTCTCCGTCCTTGACAATCACACAACCAATTGGAATTTCATCGTGTTCAAGAGCAATCTCAGCCTCTCTCAAAGCCTCCCTCATGAAGACTTCTTTTTCTTCAACTGTATAATTCATCCGTTTCTCTTTTCCTACTTATCGATTTTATTATTATATCATGAATCCCAAGACAAAAAAAGCCACCGAATGCGGTGACTTTATAGGGAGATTATTATGAAAAAGAAAAGTTTAGGATATTTGTTACAACAAGTTAGGAGGTCTTCTTGTAACTGTCTATAGTATACCCGACCTATCTTAAACAAATCTTAAAAATCTCTTAGGACCAAACACTTTCTAAAATATTTGTTTGTTCACGACCAGGACCTACTGAGAAAGTAGAAATACGAACGCCAACCAATTCACTCACACGACGAACGTAGTTACGCGCATTCTCAGGAAGATCCTCCAATTTACGAACTCCGGTGATATCTTCTGACCAACCTGGCAACTCTTCATAGATAGGCTTGCAACGTTTCAATTGCTCAAGACTAGCTGGATAGTAGTCAATACGTTGACCATCAAGATCATAGGCCACACAGATTTTCACAGTATCTAAACCACTCAAAACATCGATAGAGTTCAATGAAAGGTTAGTGATACCAGAAACACGACGACTATGGCGCATCACAACTGAGTCAAACCAACCTACACGACGTGGACGACCAGTTGTTGTACCATACTCATGACCCACTTCACGGATACGTTCTCCCACTTCATCAAACAACTCAGTTGGGAAAGGACCGTCTCCTACACGACTGGTATAGGCTTTACATACACCTACAACCTTGTCAATCTTACTTGGACCAACACCAGAACCAATCGTAACACCACCAGCCACAGGGTTTGATGACGTAACAAATGGATACGTACCTTGGTCAATATCGAGCATAACTCCTTGTGCACCTTCAAAAAGCACACGTTTACCATTATCAAGCGCATCATTCAAAATAACGGATGTATCGGTCACATATTTTTTGATTTGTTGACCATATTCGTAATATTCTTCAAAAATATCATCGAAAGCAATCGCTTTACTGTCATACAATTTTTCAAAAAGACGATTCTTTTCAGCAAGGTTACGTTCTAAACGCTCACGGAAAATATCTTTATCCAAAAGATCAGCAATACGAATCCCAACACGAGCAGCCTTGTCCATATAAGCTGGACCAATTCCCTTGATTGTAGTACCAATCTTATTGTCGCCCTTAGCTTCTTCTTGCAAACGGTCTAACTCGATATGATAAGGCAAAATAACATGCGCGCGATCAGAAATACGCAAGTTATCAGTTGTCACACCTTCCTCATGAAGATAGCTCAACTCTTTTACAAGAGATTTAGGATTTACAACCATACCATTCCCAATAACAGAGATTTTTTCAGGGAAGAAAATCCCAGATGGAATCAAGTGCAACTTAAATTTCTTACCATCAATCACAATCGTGTGCCCTGCATTATCACCACCTTGGTAACGTGCAATCACTTCTGCATTCGCTGAAAGGAAGTCTGTAATCTTCCCTTTACCTTCATCACCCCATTGGGTACCTACAACAACAACTGAAGTCATAATCTTGTCTGAGCCCTCAGGCTCTTCCTTTCTCACATACATGGCAGGAATCTCACCTGCAATTATATCTTACAATTTATTATAAGAAAAAATCGCCTTTTTATCAAGAAGAAACAATAGAAAAATTTGCTATTTCCAACTATTAAAAAATGTTTTAGAAAAAATTCCGGCTATTTATCATTATTTTCCCACAAAAAGTTAAATTTGTTCGGAAATTAACTCAAAACATCTCAACAAGCAACAAAACCTTGTTTCATTATCAATTTTTCAAGATAGAAACGATAAGCAACACGATAATGGTAAACGATAAAATCCCTACGACACCCAATGCCATATCTAACTAAATAATAAATCAAAAATTTAAAATGAAAATGTTCCCAGTCAAAATTATCACCAAATACAGTACCATACTCTTCTTCAATATTTCTATAAAAATCTGCCATCTGCTCATAAATACTTTTTAGCATAAATATATACTCCTTTTCTTTTTTATAAACTTATTCTAACAAAAAATTTTAAACAGTTATTAACAATTCCTGAATTGTTAAAATACCAACCTCAACAAGATAAAAAATAGGAAAAGTTGACAGAATAGAAACAAATTTACTACCTGAATTTCAAAAGATTAAAGTCCTAAAAAGACCGCCTTAAAACTTTTGGGTAAACCCTATTATAACTATAATGTTTTTATATAGGTATTATGGATCTGATTTTGTAGTATAAAAAAATTCAAACCATAATTCTTCTTAGAAAACGTCGTTTTAAGTGCTATCATTGCTCGAAAATGATGGTGGCTGAGACTTCTATCGTCAAGAAGAATCACCAAATTTCTCGTATTATCAACCAAAAAATTGCTCAGAAGCTGATTGAAAAAACTTCTATGACCGATATTGCTCATCAGCTGTCTATTTCAACTTCAACTGTTATTCGCAAGCTCAATGACTTCCGGTTTAAGCATGATTTTTCTTACCTCCCTGAGATTATGTCCTGGGACGAGTACTCCTTTACCAAGGGAAAGATGAGCTTTATTGCGCAAGATTTTAAAAAACTCAACATCATCGCTGTTCTTGAGGGAAGAACACAAGCCATCATTCGAAATCACTTTCTTCGATACGATAGAGCTATTCGTTGTCAGGTAAAAATCATTACTATGGATATGTTTAGTCCCTACTATGACTTGGCTAAACAGCTTTTTCCGTGTGCCAAAATCGTTCTAGATCGCTTCCACATTGTACAACATCTAAGCCGTGCTATGAGTCGTGTGCGTATCCAAATCATGAATCAATTGGATCGAAAGTCTCATGAATACAAGGCTATCAAGCGTTACTGAAAGCTCATTCAACAAGATAGTCGTAAACTCAGTGAGAAACGTTTTTATCGCCCTACTTTTCGTATGCACTTAACAAATAAAGAGATTCTTGACAAGCTTTTGAGCTATTCAGAAGACTTAAAACACCACTATAATCTCTATCAACTCTTACTTTTTCACTTTCAGAATAAGGATGCTGACAAATTTTTCGGACTCATTGAGGACAATCTAAAGCAGGTTCATCCTCTTTTTCAGACTGTCTTTAAAACCTTTCTCAAGGACAAAGAGAAAATCGTCAATGCCCTTCAATTCCCCTATTCAAACACTAAACTGGAAGCGACCAATAATCTCATCAAACTTATCAAACGAAATGCCTTTGGTTTTCGGAACTTTGAAAACTTCAAACAACGGATTTTTATCGCTCTGAACATCAAAAAAGAAAGGACGAAATTTGTCCTTTCTCGAGCTTAGCTTTTCTTCAACTCACTACAGTTGACAAAGAGGTAAAAAAAAGAGGTCTTGACCTCTTTTAATTATCTACTCCGCCAGTAGGACTCGAACCTACGACATCATGATTAACAGTCATGCGCTACTACCAACTGAGCTATGGCGGAATAAAGCTAAGCGACTTCCATAT